>JBGOVN010000216.1:0-3612 GCA_041478155.1 Bacteroidota bacterium
AAGAGGAGGATGATATACACGATCGGGTCTCTGAAAACGAAACTGAACTGGTTCTCGATGAAGCTGCCTTTGATCCCGGCATAGAGCACCAGCGTGAGCAAATAGATCAGCGTTTGCTGGTAGTAGAAGTCGAGTTTATATTTGAAGACTCTTTGTTTCATGCCTTTCTCTCCACCAAACCTCCGACTGTGGATTCTTCTATGAGGCTGAGAATTTTTTCCGCGATCAACCTTCCCGCATTCGGCCTTCCTAACTGTTTCGAGGCCTTCGCCATGGACTCACGGCGCGGATCGTCTTCAAGCAGTCCGAGGAGAACCTCGGGCAATTTTTTTTCGAGTTCGTTATCTGCAACCATCACCGCTGCCCCTTGATTAACCAATTCTCTTGCGTTGAACGTTTGGTGGTCCGCCGCGGCACGCGGATAGGGAACCAACACTGCGGGCTTCCCGATCCTCGTCAGCTCTGCAATCGTCGTCGCGCCACTTCTGCAGAGAACAACATCGGCTGCCGCATATGCATCCTCCATGTTTTCGATAAACGGTGCGACCCAACCAATAGCAGGATCCGTGACCGACCTTCGGACTTTCTCGAAGTCTTGCTCGCCTGTCTGCCAGATCAGCTGGACCCGCGCATCCTTCAGTTTAGTGACCATACGAATGATTGCATCGTTCAAACTAGCAGCGCCGAGACTGCCACCAAATACGAGCACCGTCTTGTTGTTCGCGTTAAGTCCGAAGAATCGACGCGCTTCGTCTCTGGCCGGTTTGCCGAGCTTTGCGCTCGTGGGCGTCCCGACCAGTTCGATATTATCGCTCCGCTTGAGCCACCGCCCTGTCGCATCGAAGGCGGTGAAGACCTTCGTTGCGCGTTGAGAGAGCAACCGCGTCGTTAGCCCCGGGTAACTGTTCGATTCATGAACGATGACCGGAATTCCAAGCATCGACGCGGCATAAAGAACCGGACCGCATACGTAGCCGCCCGTCCCGACCGCGATATCGGGTTTGAACCGACGAATGAGAAAGAACGATTGAAAAAGGGATACAATGACCTTGAATGGAACGGCGAGATTCTCCATCCAGATTCCGCGCCGAATCCCGCTGACCCAGATCGCCTCAAACATGTATCCGTGCCGCGGAACTTCCCGTGCTTCAATTTTTTCCGAGCTGCCAACAAACAGGAACTCCGCACGAGGTGCGAGTCGTTTGATTTCATCGGCAACAGCGAGAGCGGGATAGAGATGGCCTCCCGTTCCGCCTCCTGCCAACAGTATTCTCGGTTGTTTTCTTGACACATTCAGAGTTCAGAAAAAATTTGCGATGTCCGTTTCACCAAATTCAATAGACCTTGCCGAGTCCCGATTCAATTGATTCAGGCATCATCACCTCCGTCGTCTTGGGCGCCCGCGGGTGAAGGTCGGTATGCGCGGAAATATTGAGTAAGACGCCGACGGCGTAGGATGAGAAGATCAGCGCCGACCCGCCGTAACTGACGAACGGCATCGGCTGGCCGGTTGTTGGAACAATGCCGAGCGTGACGGCAGCGTTGACCAGCGCGTATGTAGTGATCGTGCTTGTAATGGCGATTGCAAGGAGTCGGGCAAAATCGTCCTTTGCGTATTTTGCGATCTTGAAGCCGCGCAGCATGATGACCAGGAAGAGGGTTAGAAAGAACATCGTGCCGATAAACCCGTACTCTTCGCCGACAATCGAGAAAACAAAATCGCCGTACGACTCCGGCAGAAAAAAGTCGCGCTGCCGGCTTTCTCCCGGACCAACGCCGAGTAACCCGCCGTTCCCAAAACCGATAATTCCCTGCCACAGTTGGTAATTGTGTTTTCCGCCCCCATTGCCCTGGAGGAACGACATGATTCTGTCACGGCGGTATTGAGCGCTCAACATATATACGGCGAGCACGGGGAGGGACGCCGCAGCTGCTCCGACGAGATGCAGAAACCTCGCGCGGCTCACGAACAGCATCACCATGCTGAGAAGAACGATCATGACCCCCGTGCTAAAATTCGGCTGCAGCATGACAAGTCCCGATACGACGCCGACCCAAATCATCATCGGCAGAAACCCCTTTTTAAAATCCTTTATGGTGTCCCCTTTTGTTGCAATGAGCGCGCACAGGTGAAAGAGGAGTGCAAATTTTGCGAACTCCGAAGGCTGGAATCCTATGCCGCCGAACCGGAGCCATCGCGTCGCCCCCTTCGCTTCGCCCCCGAGGGCAAGCGTGACACCGAGAAAAATGATTGCACCAATCAATGCGGGCTTTGTCAGTTTTCTGTAAACGGTATAAGGAACGCTGAGCCCGATAAACATGGCGACAATGCCAAGGAGGATCTTAAGCGCATGCGAATTGAGAAGCCGATTGCTCGAGCCAAATTTTTCATACGCCCAAGTTGCCGACGCGCTGTAGACGACGCCAATGCTCAAGACCATCAGGACGAGGACAGCCGCGAGCGTCGCAAGGTCGATATGATTTTTCTTCATTATGTTCATAGGTGGTTTACGAGTTCTTTGAAAACGAAACCACGCTGTTCGTAATTCTTGAACCAATCGAATGAAGCGCAGGCAGGTGAGAGCAATACGACGTCTCCCGATTCCGCGATGAATTTCGCCGTTGAAACCGCTTCATCCATTGAACTCGCTCTCTTGATCACCGTCGTTCCTTTGAACGACTCTTCGATTTTTTCCGCCGATTCACCGATGGCAACGATCGCTTTGACCTGTTTTCGAACCAGATCGTATAGCCGGCTGTAGTCGTTCCCTTTGTCTCGTCCCCCCAACATCAGTACGATGGGTTCCTTGAATGCCTGGAGAGCATACCAGACTGAATCGACGTTCGTAGCCTTGGAGTCATTGTAGTAGCAAACGCCCTCCAGTTCACGCACGAATTCGAGTCGGTGCTCGACCCCTTTGAAGTTCATCAGCGTCGACCGGATCGACGCCGGACTGACACCTTCGAGCTGTCCGACGAGCGTGGCGGCCATTGCATTATAGAGATTGTGAATTCCGCGGATGCTGATTTGTTCCGTCTCAATCACCTCTGTCTTCGTACCGTTCAGCATCGTTACCATTTTCCCGTGTTCCACGAACGCTCCCTCGTTCAGCGTTTTCTGCACGCTGAACCCTATCGTCCGACTTTTGGCCTGTCCGACCACCCTGGTTGTCCATTCGTCGTCCGCATCATACAGGAGCACATCGTCCGATTCCTGATTCTCAAAAATCCTTGCCTTGGAGGCTGCATACCGTTCCATCGAGTGTTCGTATCGGTCCATATGGTCCGGGGTTATATTCAAAATGACTGCAATGGCCGGCCGAAACGACTCGATGGAATCGAGCTGAAAACTGCTCACTTCCAGAACTGCAACATCTGTTTCAGCCAATTCCAGAACGACGCCTGAGAATGCCGTACCAATGTTACCCGCAACAACGTGTTTCTTCTTTGCATCGCCCAAGACCCTTCCCGTTAGTGTTGTGGTCGTTGTTTTTCCGTTGCTGCCTGTGATGGCAACGACGGGCGCTCGACAATACTAACTACCGACTTCCAACTCGCTTACAACTCTGATTGACCGCTTCCGAGCTTCAGCAATGACGGGAGCGTTGTTCG
>JBGOVN010000297.1:0-2815 GCA_041478155.1 Bacteroidota bacterium
AAACAATACTGGAAGCTGGTATTGCTGGCTCTCGCCCTTGCGACAATCAACCAGGTCTTTTCCCTCCTCGATCCGCTGATCTTCCGGCATATCATCGATGAGTACGCTACCCAGTTCAAAAAATACACGCCCGACCAGTTCCTCAAAGGAGTCGGTCTTCTGCTGGGAGCTGCGGTCGGAGTTGCATTTGTATCTCGCGTTGCGAAGAACTTTCAGGATTATTTCATCAACGTTATCACGCAACGGCTCGGTGCACGAATCTATCAGGATGGTTTGAAGCATTCCCTCGAGCTCCCGTTTCAGGTGTTCGAGGACCAGCGGAGCGGAGAAACGTTGGGTAAACTTCAAAAGGTCCGCACTGACGTAGAGCGGTTGATCTCTGTTTTCATCAGCCTGCTCTTTACCACGCTTGTCGGCGTAATCTTTGTGACAGTCTACGCCTTCACTGTCCATTGGCTGATCGCTCCTGTCTATTTCCTCACAATACCGATTCTTGGCTGGCTCAGCTCCGTCTTGAGCAGAAAAATAAAGACAATTCAGAAGACGATTGTTGCTGAAACGACCGCGCTGGCCGGCTCGACAACCGAGTCACTTCGTAATATCGAGCTCGTGAAGAGTCTCGGGCTTGCCCAGCAGGAAATCGCGCGACTGAATGCGACGACCGCGAAAATACTCCTGCTCGAACTAAAGAAAGTGAAGTACATACGCAGCCTCAGCTTCATCCAGGGGACGACGGTGAACGCCCTTCGGACGGGGATTCTGGGATTGATGCTCTATCTGATCTTTGCGCAGGAGATTTCCATGGGCCAGTTTTTTTCCCTCTGGATCTATTCCTTCTTCATCTTCGGACCTCTGCAGGAATTGGGTTCAGTGATCAATATATACCGCGAGGCTGAGGTTTCGTTGAAGAATTTCGAGGACATACTGAACACCCCCCGCGAGGCGAAGCCTGACCGACCGGTGCGCATCCCGTCGATCCAAACCCTCGAATTCGACCGCGTACGGTTTAAACATCTCTCGGGAACCGCCAATGCGTTGAATGACATCTCGTTTCGCGCGATACTCGGTGAAACAATCGCCTTCGTCGGTCCGTCCGGCGCCGGCAAAACGACGCTTGTGAAACTCCTCGTGGGGCTCTATCCGCCTCAAGCGGGCAGGATTCTCTACAACGGGAACGTAAGCACAACTGTCGACCTTGACCAATTGCGCGAACGGATTGGATTTGTCACGCAAGACACGCAGTTGTTTTCTGGTACGATTCGGGAAAACCTGACATTTGTCAATCCCGGAGCATCCGATTCTGAATGCATGGAAGTATTGCATCAGGCGGCGTGTCAGAGTCTTCTCGGCCGTGCCGACAAAGGACTCGACACGATCATCGGAGAAGGGGGCGTGAAAGTGTCGGGGGGAGAGAAGCAGCGGCTATCCATTGCACGGGCGCTTCTGCGAAGGCCCGACCTGCTTGTATTTGACGAGGCGACATCGTCGCTGGATTCATTGACGGAGGAAGAGATCAGCGGAACGATTCGGGAAATCTCAGCGCGAAAAGACATGACGACTATTATGATCGCGCATAGACTTTCGACGGTGCTGCACGCGGATCGAATCTACGTCCTTGAACTGGGCTCGATCGTTGAGTCCGGCAAACATAAAGAGCTCCTCGATCAGAAAGGCTTGTATTATGCAATGTGGCGGCAGCAAATCGGAGAGCGTACCGACGGCATGATGAAAGCTGCGCTCGACGGCGTTAAGATTGTGGCAAGAAACTAAACAGCCGCGGATGCGATCAGCCTCGCTCATTCTTAACCTTCCTCCTCGAGTTACACGTGGAATTGCTCGGAACGCTGACAACCGATTGACCGGGAGGGCGTTCCGGCGGCTTACTCGCTGAGCTGAAACTCCTTATCCCTGGGGCGTACTTCATTGTGCATTCGACGCAGAGCGTCGTAGGCCGACTGGCTCCCGCGGGTCGCGCACTTACGATACAGCGAAGCTGCCTCCCCCTTATCCTCCCTCACCTCAATTCCCTTTTCGTAGCAATACGCGAGCGCCGTTTCCGCCATGAGAGACCCTCCTGCCGCGGCATTCTTCACGAGAGCGATACAATCATTCAAATCCTTCGTCCTGAATTCACCCACGATATTCGCCATGGCAATCCGAATATCCCCTTCGGGGCTTCCCTTCTTCGAGGCACGCACCCAGAATTGCATGGCAGTTTGTTTGTCCTGCTTGACCCAGCGTCCTGACGAGTAACAAAGCGCGAGTTCCATCATCGCCGGTACATAATTCTTGTCCGCTGCACGTTGAAGAAGTTGGAATGCCTGCTGTTCGTTCAGCAGTTTGTCGAAGCCGAGAGCGGTCAGGCCGGCCCAAACGTAGAGCGCCGCCGGATCATTACCTGTCGCGCGCGTCTGGAGCTGACTGCCAAATTGCGGCTGCTGGATGAGTGCTAAGAGAAGATGCGGTCCGCGGGGAGAATCGTGACGCACTGCTCGGATGTAGTAGGAAGCGGCAGCGATGAGGTCGGATCGAACGACGACTCCTTTCTCCCAAGAGCGCCCCATGAGGACAAGCGCTTCGGGGCTTCCAATTTCTGCCGCCTCTGTCACGACGCGAAACCACGAAGAATCCGAGGTTGAAGACTTGTCGTCGTGTGCCCGAAACTCCGGGACCGCATTCGTTTCAAGTTCCTGCAGAGCTTCCTTCGCAAGCGTCGAATCCGGAACGTCCGCGCTCGTATCGGAATGGAAATTCAGAAATACAAACCCAAGCGTGCTGTCCGGAAGTGACTTTGCCCTTTTTGTTATTCCGGAAT
>JBGOVN010000064.1:0-6263 GCA_041478155.1 Bacteroidota bacterium
CCTGGTCCGTCAGGCTTTCTGGATCCAAATATGGCATTGCATAACGGATCATCCCTGCAAGACTGTACGTCCTCGCCGCACCCGCTCCATCGTTCCATGAGCGCGGACCCCACAACGGCCCCGCGTCCTTGTCTCCGATTTGGACACCCGCTCCATCCTCGCCATGACAATTGCTGCACCGTTCCATGAACAATCGCTTCCCTGCGTTGGGGTTAAGCTTCCCGACCGGAATCAGGTGGGCGTCAGGAATTGTGTTTTGGCCCCGCCACGGGAGCTTCGAGCCGGCGGGAAATCCCTGCGAAAGCCATTGAATATACGCGGCAACAGTGAGAACTTCATTTGATTCACTCGTCAGTCGATTCTTCCCGTCATCGACAACTGCGGCAGCGTTCATGCTGCGCATGAAGCACTCGACGATACGGTCCTCAAGTCTGAACTGCCGTGCTGCACGACGATTGTACTCGGGGAAACAACCGGCAACGCCGAGGAGAGGAGAGAATTTTTCTCTCTGTCCGCCGTTAGGATGGCAGTGGTTGCATGACATACCGTTCCCCGAGATTCGCGAAGCATACCCCGGCGTGTCCATGAAGATATTGAACCCTAAGCGTATGCGTTTGCCAAGCGCACCTTCGTCGAGAAGCGTATCGGTCATCGGATTCTTCGGAAAGTCCCACGCATGAGCCATCGTCGATGAGGAGGGAATAAGAAAACCTCGCTTCGATGAATCCTGATTCTCGGCCTGGAGAGATGCACGGGAAACCGAAGAGAGTACTGCCGACGCCAGGAGGAGAAGTGCAACGATCACAATTCGTGAAGTTTCTCTCATTTCTCAGTTCTCAGAAGAACTTTTCCACGAGGTCGGTCAGATATACTTCCACGGTCGAAAACATTCATACCTCTCACAAATGTCTTTTCAACTTTTCCAAATAATTTCTTGCCTTCGTACGGGGTCATCTTGTGCCTGTGCAGAATCATTGATGGTTCAACGGTGAACGAGGCGTCCGGATTCCAAACGACCAGATCTGCGTCGTATCCCTTTTCGATCTTCCCTTTCCTTCCATTGAGTCCAACCAACTCAGCGGGCCTTTGCGACATCCACCGTGCCACATCTGTCATGTCAAAGTTTCTCTTGCGTGCTTCAGTCCAGATAATCGGCAATCCGAATTGCAGCGACGCAATCCCGCCCCACGCCCTCTGAAAATCTCCTTCTTTCATCAACTTCAGCTCCGGTGTGGTCGGTGAGTGGTCGGACACAATGAAGTCGATTTCCCCGCTCCGCAATGCATCCCACAATCGTTCTCTGTTCTCTCGTTCCCTGATCGGCGGCGCACACTTGAGCGACGTGTCGCCATCGGTGATATCTTCAGAACAAAAATACAAATAGTGCGGACAGGTTTCCACCGTGAGCGGGAGTTTATTTTTTCGAGCGTCACGAACCATCGGGACGGCATCGGCCGACGAGAGATGGACGATGTGCGTCCGACAGTTGTACTCCATGCAAAGGCCAATCATGAGCTGGATTGCATCATGCTCCCAAGTACGAGGACGAGAGGAGAGATAGGAGGAATAGGAGCGGGGGGATGAAGAGGTTTGAGGTTGGAGGTTGGGGGTGATAGGGGAAGAAGAGGTTTTAGGTGATAGGTCATGGGTGATGGGTGATGAAGAGGTTTGAGGTTGGAGGTTGGGGGTTTGGAGTTCACAGTGTACCAACAAGGGGATGCCTGCGCGGGCAATGTGAGGCATTGCTTCCCTGAGATCCCTCTCAGTCGCGTCCGGGAATTCGCCGATGCCTGAATGAATCAAGAACGCTTTGACGCCGAGCACGCCGGCTTCGATCAAAGGCGGAATCTGCCGGGCGTTGCCGGGAATAAGTCCCGCGTGGAATCCACAGTCAACCCACAACTTCCCCTGCGCCGCTGAAATCTTCTTTTGTAAAGCATCGACGGTCGTTGTCACCGGCGAACTGTTGAGCGGCATGTCGACGAGGGTGGTAATGCCGCCCGCTGCAGCGGCCTTCGTGGCCGTCTCGAAACCCTCCCACTCAGTCCTTCCCGGCTCATTCACGTGAACGTGCGTATCGACGAGGCCGGCCATGACGACGAGGTCCCCGACATCCTCGATGACGAAGCCCGACGCAAGATCGCCGCGATGCATTACGGCCTCGATCGTTCCGTTGCGCACAACCACTGCTCTGTCCTGCACACCGCCGGCCGTGATTACTCGACTGCTGCAAATGGCAAAGGGCGACGGAGAGGTCATGGCAATGTGCTATTCATTGCCTTAGTGGGTGTGGGAATGCGGATGACTGCCTTCGTTCTTAATCTTGACGTAATACATGTACTTTTTTGCAAGCGCAACGTACGGGAACGTCACGAGCCTATACAAGGCCTCACCAATCCGGGGAAAGAACTTGTATTCGACGTTGAGGTTGTTGTAGTGTTCAGTTTTTCTCAGACCGATGGCGAGCGCGAGCGATCTGAACCAGATCTTGTTGTTCCAGCCCTTCATCGTTCGATAGCGTTCCGAGAACGGTTTTGAAATAGTTGCCTCCTCGAGATGAGCGCGATATTCGGGCTTTGTCGAAGTGGGATAAAAGACGACCGTTTTTACAATGCCGATCTCGTCGTATTGTTCGGTTCCCTTCGTCACCTCAATCGCCTCGGGAAATTCGATATCGTTGTATCCGGCCTCGGTCAGGAGGATGTATTCGTTCGATTTCAGAGAATTCTTCAACAAGCGGTGTACGACGATCGCATCAACTCCGCCGAGTTCTTCGAACTTGCCGATGCGATGAAAGACCGCCTTGCCACTGTGTACGATGATCTTGAGGCGTAACATGCTGATGTTCTTGCACGCATCACATTCGCATAACGTCGACATGCTCAGTTCCACAACCTTCTTCGTAAATGTTTCGAAAAAAGTGATGAGCTTCTCGCCAATTTTCATCCTCTTGTCGTTCCACGACATTGTGTCGCTATTCTCCTTGACCGAATACAGAAAGACGGCATCTCCCTCGAGCTTCGCGACTTCGAGCGGAATCTCGACCTGCTTGATGATCGTCTCCACTAATTCGGTGACGACCGCCTGGCTATGCGTTGTCGTTTCAATGTTCGAGGTGATGAAGCGAGTGTAACCGCTGATATCAGCTATGATGAGAATGACCGGCTTTTCCATGTACTCCTTGATGAGGACGATGCATTCACTGAAAGAATAGACGTTTTGCGCTCAATATTCAAGACGTTTTTTTGGTCCTTCTAGAGAAAATCCTTCGCAACCTTAGTCTCAGTTTCCTTGCGTCGGACGATCTCCACTGGAGGTCTCTTACATCAGGTTAGTTCCGCTCGCCTGAGTGCGAGTGTTGCCACTTTGCCCAAAGGGATCACTTCGTGGCGGAACATTCCGAGAGGGCATTCCCACTATCGTGGAGTTCTTACTTTCTTTCCGAGAAAGAAAGTAAGCAAAGAAATCCTTGTCGAAATCAATCTCCCCGTATATATCAATCCACCCCACATGCCGAGATTCCGCTACATGGAGTCATGTGGATGCTTCTAGGGTTGTGAAGTTGTAGCGGAATCAAACACACGAAGGGCCGTCCGCCACACACAGCCGTGATTTCGACCGTCGAGGTTAGAAGCCTGACGGTTCTGAATTGAAGAATAGTCTACATTGAATCTTGTCGTTATATTCGATACACTTACGTCGGCTGCTCACGGTACAATACGGATTTGTGAATGATGGGGATTGCCTCATGAAGAATGAGAAGAATGAATTGATGAGGGAAGCGATTCGACTCTCGGTCGAAAACGTCAGGTCGGGTAAGGGAGGACCGTTCGCTGCGATCATTGTGAACGATGGTAGAATCATTGCGCGCGGAACGAACTGCGTGATTTCGACGAACGACCCGACTGCTCATGCAGAGATCGTTGCCATCCGTGAGGCGTGCAGGACATTGAAAAGCTTTCAACTTACCGGCTGCGATATCTACACAACATGCGAGCCCTGTCCAATGTGCCTGGGGGCTTTGTACTGGGCGCGCCCCGACCGAATCTATTTCGCCAACACGAAGGCGGATGCGGCCGCGGTCGGATTCGACGATGCTTTTATTTACGACCAGCTACCGCTTGAATATTCAAAGCGGAAAATCCCGATGATCCCGCTCCTACGCGACGAGGCTCTGAAGGTGTTTGAGGAGTGGGGGAAAAAAGCGGATAAGGTGGGGTACTGAGGGAAAGAAGAGCAGGATGGACGAGGAGGTTACGGAGAAGGAGGGATCTTTGAATACTTTATGAAAACTTTTTCAGACTGAACGCAACGACTCCAGGCTAGTTGACTAGGCGAAATCGAAACCGACGACAACGATAAATACCTCGTTACACCCTTCGACTGGCGCTCAGGGTGACAGTTTTTTTTAGGGAGCCATATTCTTGAAAGCGGGGCAACAAAAGGCGTCAGGCTGAGCGCATCCCGCCGTTGTTCGGCGGGAGTAGTCGAAGCCTCTAAGAAAACGTTCGTTCCCCTGGATTGCCTCCTCCCCCTCACCTACCTCCTCTCGCCTCTCTCCTTTCTCCTGCTCCTCTCAGTATCTCGCCACCCTCTTGTCAACCTTCAACGCCCATTCGTCGATTCCGCCGGCTAGGTTCTTCACATTCTTGAATCCAAGTTCCCTTAGAAACTGGACCGCCTGTGCGCTGCGGCCACCGTGGTGACAATGGACCACGATCTCCCGGGTTGAATCGAGCTCGCGGACCCTTTCCAAAAGATCGTTCAACGGGATGAGTAGCCCGCCGATGTTTGCTATTTCGTATTCGTGAGGTTCACGAACATCTATTAAGAGAACATCATCCCCCCTCTCGCGCTTTCGTTTCAATTCCTCCACGCTTATTTCATTCCTTGAATTCTCCCGGCCATCTGAAGATTGCGGCACGACACCGCAGAACTCATCGTAGTCGATCAGGTTGGTTATGGTCGGATGTTCGCCGCAGATCGGACACTTCGCATTCTTCCTCAGCTTCATCTCGCGAAATTCCATCTTGAGGGCGTCGAAGAGGAGCAGGCGCCCGATGAGCGGCTCTCCAATCCCTAGAATCAACTTGAGTGTTTCGGTTGCTTGAATCGTTCCGATAATCCCTGGAAGGACGCCGAACACTCCTCCCTCCGCGCAGCTTGGGACAAGCCCAGGAGGCGGCGGTTCCGAGTAAAGACATCGGTAGCAGGGACCCCGCTGCGCATCGAACACCGTGGCCTGCCCTTCGAATCGAAAAATACTTCCGTAGATGTTAGGCTTTTTGAGGAGTACGCACGCATCGTTGACGAGATAGCGAGTCGGAAAATTATCCGACCCGTCAACAACGACGTCGAAGTTTTTCAGAATCGCGAGGGCATTTTCGGAGCTCAGCCGGGTATCAAAGGTTTCGAGTCTAACGTGGGGATTGAGTGCCGCTATCTTTTGCTGTGCGGATTCGAGTTTCGATTTTCCGACGTCCGCTGTCGAATGAAGTATCTGGCGCTGGAGGTTTGTCGCGTCCACGACGTCAAAATCGACAATCCCGATTCTTCCGACCCCGGCAGCGGTGAGGTAGTACGCCACCGGAGAGCCGAGTCCGCCCGCACCAACCAGCAACACGCTTGCGCTTTTGAGCTTCTTCTGCCCTTTAAGTCCCACTTCCGGCAAAATAAGATGCCGGCCGTAGCGGCGAAGCTCTTCGGGGGTTAGATGCATACGGTGGATGTCAGATGAGGCGTCGATCATTGATTGATGGCGATTATTTCCTCGGAGAGACGTTCCATCGGAACGTCTTTACATCAAAGGAGGTTTCAAGTTGCAAGTTTCAGGTTTCAAGTAACCTGGCTTCTTCTTTCTATCTCCTACCTCCTATTTCCTATCTCCTGCTTTCCTCATCTATCCTCCCGCAATCGATGGGATAATGCTTATCACATCATTCTCCGAGACCGGAGTTGCATCGTTCTGCAGGAAGCGTATGTCGTCGTTGTTGACGTAGACATTCACAAAGGCCCGCAACTCGCCGTTCTCGGCGTAGAGTTGTTTCCGGAGCTGGGAGTACCGACCTGTAACGGCCCGGAGCATTTCTCCCACCGTCACGCCGTCTACGAGCACTTCATCCCTTTTCTCTGTGAACTGTCGAAGTGCAGCAGGTATACGTATGAGCGATGCCATGGTCTATCGTGTTCCGTGGTGTGTCCTTCAATATACTGAGCCTTGCGAAAGCTGTCAAATGGCTGTTCCGGTTATCGCCAAAAATGAG
>JBGOVN010000091.1:0-5479 GCA_041478155.1 Bacteroidota bacterium
GAATGTCCTCAGGAATCCCGCTTCAGTCCATCTTGGACACACTGAGCACTTTCGAAATCTCCTTGACGGATCGACTTCGATCGTTTCCCCTGATGAGGAGTTCAACAGCGGTCAACGGTGGGCGCTGACGTCCACCGATCGATTTTTTGTTGAGACACCCGGAGTCGGTCGGGCCTTTGTCGCCGGATACGGACTGAGTTCGTCGGGTTGGGACGGCGGCCAAAAAGTGAGTGGTCGGCCGGGTTATGCTTGGTACTTCGGAAGAGATTCCGTGTGGACTTGCTTTGCAGCGTTGAGCTACGGCGATTACGAAAAAGTTCGACGAACACTTGAGTTTCTCGGTAGGTACCAGGACCTATCGGGAAAGATCCTCCACGAATTCACGACGAGCGGCTTCGCACACTACGACTCGGCCGACTCTACGCCGCTGTATATTGTACTCATGGGTCGGTATCTGGCAGCGAGCGGCGACCTCAAGTTTATCCGGGGTCAGTTTCCGCGTCTCGCGAAAGCCATTGCTTTCTGTTTCTCAACCGACACGGATGGCGATCATCTCATCGAAAACACGAACGTCGGACACGGTTGGGTCGAGGGGGGAAAGCTTTTTCCCGTGCACACTGAACACTACCTCGCCTCATGCTGGGCCGCCGCGCTGAGTGAAGCAGCGGCGATCGCATCTGGATTGAAGAAGCGCGAACTCTCCTCCAAATGGCTCAATGAATCGAAGAAAGTGCGGGAGATTGTCCGGAAGGAATTCTGGAATCCGAAAACGAACTTCTTCAACTTCGGCAAATTTTCGGACGGAACATACAATGTCGAAAAAACCGTCCTCCCCGCCGTCGGAATGTATCTCGGATGCGCAGAACAGGAGCAGGCGGATGCCTGTATCGAAGAATTCGCTTCGTCGAACTTCTCTTCGGATTGGGGCGTGAGAATTATCGGGAGAAACAACCCTTCGTTTAATGCCACGGCATACCACGGGGGATCCGTCTGGCCCTTGTTTACAGGATGGGTGTCGCTCTCGGAATTCCGTTGGAATCGACCAGTTCAAGGTTTCGTCCACCTTATGAACAATCTTCTGATCTATAAGCAGTTCGCAGCCGGATATATTCAGGAAGTGCTACACGGCGAGCTATTCCAGCCTTCCGGGGTCTGTCCGCATCAAGCATGGTCGGAGTCCATGGTGATTCAGCCGATCCTGGAAGGGATGCTGGGCCTGCGTGTCGACGCTGTCGGAGACGAGGTGACGATGCGTCCTTACTTTCCCCCCGATTGGGAATCTGCAGAAGTGAAAAGCATCCGCGTTGGGAGAAGGATGATCATGCTGACGATGCAGCGGGAAGAGGGAAAAACAACTTTTGCATTCAGATTTTCGAAGATTGAATCAGGTAAGAAGAAAGTCAAACCGACAAAGATAAAATTCAGTCCAAGGTTTTCGCTTGGAACGAACATCTCGCGAATTGAGGTTGGGAAGAAGAGTGAAAAGAGGAACGTTCTGATTGAACATTACCAAGACACTCCCGACGTTGTGTTCTCTCTGTGGAAACCCGTTACGATTGTCATCCATCATTCCGGAGGAATCGCTATCGTTCCCCCCTATTCCCATCCCTCCCCGCACCAAAGTTCCAAAGGATTGCGCGTGGTTCGAGAGGAGTGGAACAACGGGACATATCGGCTAACGATAGAAATGAGACCTGATATTGAGAACAGTTTTGAAGTTGTAGATCGGGATCGTAGGGTCAAGGTTGTCGATGGCGCTGTACTCGACGGGAGGAAAGGGGAATTGCTGCTGCTACGGATAAAGGCCGATGACGCTCTGACTACAGCGTCGCCATATATAAAGAGGGAAGTTGTTTTCGTGACATAATTGTGTAGTCAACGGAGCGCATTGGAGAAAACCCATCCTACCAGTTCCTTCTCCCCGAACGCTCGCGTCCAGCAATCATGTCCCACCCCTTTGTACTCCGTATACCTCGGTGCGCCCCCGACTTTCTCTAACGCCTGAACCATCGTCCGCGTCGCTGAGACCGGGACAGTTTGGTCCGCGTCGCCGTGAAATGCCCAGACCGGGGTTTTCGCAATCAACGAAGCTTTGGAAGGATCAAAACCGCCGCAGAGGGGAACCGCCGCGGCGAATGTTGCCGGATTTTCAGCAACGATCGCCCACGTCCCCTGGCCGCCCAATGATTGACCCGTGACATAGATCCTGGAAGTATCGATCGAGAATTTCCGCTCGAGGTACCGGAGCAGTTTAATAACCACGTTTGATTGTCCTTCCCACCGTATTTCCCCTTCTGGACATTGCGGCGCGAGAACGAAAGCCGGATGCTGCGATTGGTTTTCCCGCTGTGTCCAAACATGTGAACCGAGATAATTTCCTCCGGAAATCTGTCGGAGGTTGTCCCTCCCTCTCCCCATCCCTCCGTGGAGCCACAAGACAAGCGGATACCATTCCTGCTCGTTCTTGTGAACCGGCACGAACAACCGGTATGGAAGCGAATCACCATTTGCCGTGACAAAAAGATTTGCTGCAAAACCGTCGACGGGTGTGTTCTGGCACATCGATTCCGAAGCGACACCAAAAAGAAGCACTAAAATAATCCACGACTTCATTTTCATATCCTGTAGAGATTCTGCAAACCCAACGCCTTTTCCAGGTTCTCACAGACGTGAGGTCAAATCGTTCCGGACGCAGTAAGATAGCAAAACTGTACGGTGGAGAAAAGGCTTTGTGTGACGGTCGATGCTTCTTTGTGTGGTCATTGCCTTTGCCAAACCCCATCGGTATATTAGAATCCGTGCACCTCTCACTGCCCATGTCTTCCCATATCGTCTTGAAGTTATACTTGTGAAAAACAACGGACAGCCCAACCTTCTTTCGGAGACATTGCTCGCAAAGGCACGCGATTTGTTCCCCCATACAAGAACGGGAGTGACGTATCTGGACCACGCTGCAACAAGTCCTCTCTCAACGCGCGTCGTCGAGGCAATGTCGCTGTATCTCCAGGAGCGTTCTTCCGGCGCCTTGAATACGTACTCCGCCGACCTCAGGAAAGTCTCCGAATGCCGGTCATTCGTTCAGCGGCTCATCAATGCAGAATCGCCGGACCGCATTGCCCTCGTCGGCAGCACCTCGGATTCAATCAACATCATTGCTTCTGGGATTCCATGGAAAACGGGCGATCGCGTCGTTATGAGCAATATGGAGTTCCCTGCAAACGTTTATCCCTATCTCGCCCTCAAACGGCACGGCGTTGAGATTGACGTCATCGGCAGCGATGAAGGGAGGATAACATCCGGGATGATTGAAGCGGCAACCACACCCCGTACACGGTTGGTGGCCTTAAGCGCGGTGCAGTTTCTCTCCGGGTATCGTGCCGACCTGGCTACAATAGGAGAAATGTGTCGACGGCGCGGAATTCTCTTCGTCGTCGACGGCATTCAGGCTATCGGCGCAGTACAAGTGGATGTGCAAGCGATGCATATTGATGCCATCGGCGCCGGGAGTCAGAAATGGCAGATGGGTCCGCACGGTACGGGATTCTTATACCTCACTGAAGAGCTACAGAAAAGAATCCAACAGCAGTTTCTCGGTTGGCTTTCCGTTGAAGAGCCCTGGGATTTCCATAACTATGGCCAAGCCCTCGCCCCCTCGGCCCGCCGGTATGAAGGGGGCTCGCTGAATTATCCCGGCATTTGGGGGATGCACGCAGCGCTGGCAACGCTGCTGGAGTTCGGAATAAGAAGCATCGAAGGGCATATTCACGCGCTGACGGAAATTCTTACAGAAGGATTCCGGGATTTTGACGGCTTTGAGTTGTGCTCTTTCACCTTGCCCGAGGAACGAGCAGGTATCGTGACAATACGACCGACCCGTGCAATCGATCTCCAATCCGTGTTCCGTTCGTTGGCCAACCAGAAAATCATCATCTCGCTGCGCGAAGGACGGCTTCGATTTTCCCCTCACTTCTATAACTCTCCTGAAGAGGTTCAATCAACGGTCTCCGCACTCGTCGAGTGCATTGCCTCGACCGTACGGTAAGCTGACACGCTGCTGTTACCGCTGTGCGAGTTGTTCTTCCAACCGGAGAATGCGGTCCTGCAGACGCCGAATGAGCTTGCGCTGCTCGACGGTAATCGACATCATAATACTTTCGAACGGAATGACGCGCATTGCGTAAAAGTTCGCCGCGAGTTGCTGCTTGGCCGCACGAAAGATGTCATCGAAAAGATCCTGGTCCTCTTTCCGCAGACCGTGGCGATACTTCGACCAACTTGCTATCTCGTTGTCGATGATGTTCGTAAACGTTGGCACGGTGCGCCCCATGGGGTACGACTCCTTTCTCAAGAAAAAGTGTGGGTTGATTACCTCCGCGTGCTTCAAGCCGATAGACCTGGTCCATCGTGTTTCTGACAGTCTCAAAAAGCTGATTACGTTCCGCCGGCAGGACGTTCCATTCTGTGCACGCCACCAGCACCGAAACCCCGTCTGCTTTCATCTGTTGCAACGAACCGAGCACGCGCTGAAGGATCTGCCGCACTTCACGGAACGGGGCCTGCTGGTCGTAACAGGTATCGAGCAGTCCGAAGACCATTGCCGTCATTGAATGAATGTGGTGAAGAAAGGAAGGAAGCCGGTGGACAATCGCCTGTTCCATTTGATAGCAGGTAAAACCACGTGAGATAAAAATACGGTCGAGAAAATCGCCCGGAGGAAGCTTTCGTTCTTGCGCAAACCGTGAAAGCACATGCACGTTAAAATGATTGCCGCCGTCCACAACAGCAAACGACCCGCCTTTGGCAACCGCCTGAGCCGCCATCAGTAAGGAAAGACGAAATAAGAGCGCATCTCCGTACAGCAAGCAGAGCTTGCCCGGCGGCTGGACAAACGATTGCGCAAGCTGCTGCGAAACTGCCGCAACTTCGAACGAAGCGACAGCACGCTCTGGCGCCGCCGGTGTAGCACCCGGAATGAACGACGTCCGAAAGGCCATGGAAAACAATATGACAAATTTGTCGTGTTGTCAACAGAGAAAAGACATAATTGTCATCTCTTTTCGTAGCGGCCCTTCGCTTCTCCAAAGAGGCTGCTGCTTGTTCCGTTCTTGCTTTTCCCTTCCGCGTTGGCTACTTTCTTGAGCAGGAATTCCACTGCTCCTCATTAATAGTATAACACTCCTTGATGCACTACCGAACCTTCGCCCGGCTGATTGCCTTTGCTATTCTTATCCCGCCTTCAGGCACTCAAACCATGGCACAGCAAAAACTTCCCCAGCGCCAAGCTCCCCCATCGCTTGCACAGAAGATCCACGACTTCTGGACAACCGACAACGGGCTGCCGCAGAACGCCGTGAACGAGGTCATCCAGACACAGGACGGCTACGTGTGGCTGGCCACGCAGGAGGGCCTCGCCCGATTCGACGGAATTCAATTCACCATATTCGACAAACGCACGACGGCCGAATTTCAGAACAACGAC
>JBGOVN010000131.1:0-4756 GCA_041478155.1 Bacteroidota bacterium
CTCTGCGAGCTCTCCTTCGGTATCGGCTCCCGCTTCGTTCCTACTGTATTATCGCACCTCAATCGATCATCTCTACTTTGCAGTGTCTTAGTTTCCTTGCTTTGGACAACCACCATCGAAGGACTTTTTGCAGCATTTCGGTTCCGCTTGTCTGAGGGCGATCGGTGCCACTTTTCCCAAAGGGATTATTTCAGACGGGATTTTCAAAGGAGACATTTCCACTAACGTGGTGTTGTTACTTCTTTCCGAGAAAGAAGTAACCAAGAAATCTTTGTCGAAATCAATCTCCCCGTTCAAAACAACCCTCCCACTTGCCGAAATTCCGCTGCTTAAGTTGAAGTGTAAATTCGAAGTGTGGACAATCGCATCGGAATTAAACGCACGAATATCCGTCCTCCGCGCACCGCCATGATTTCGACGGGCGTGGTGAGAAGCCTTTCGATTCCGAACTCAAGAAAGGTCGCCAGTCAAAGGGTGATCTCCAATCTCTTGCGGGGGGCCATCCGAAATCGTCGGCGCCCTGCCTGCCGAAGTGCCTTCGGCACGCAGGCAGGTGTGCGGTTGGGTCTGAACGTGTGTTTAATTTCGGCACAATTATTCTATCATTCGTGCTTCCACTCATATTCGTGTGCCGAAATTTCGGCTTGTGTGGCGGAGGACCTACATGTGGGTTTCGATTTCGGCGTCCTCTCTTTGGTTACTTTTCCCGCTCTAGAAAACCACAATTAGCGGGATCCCGTACAGCGGGACTCTGGACGAGCAGAGAAAGTAACTCCCACCGAAGGTGTGAATCAACTCCGAACATCGACGATTTCGGGCAGGGTTCTTTCCTGCCACTTTTTTCATTAAGTCCCGAAGGGATCCCTATCAGGAAAAGTGGTTGCCGTCCTTTTTCGGTACGCCACGCCGAGAGCGCGGGATTAAGGCACCACCGATGAAATCGATTCATTGTGTATCGAGCCGATTTTTAGTAACTTTTCACCCCCTGACTGTCCGGCAACGCCGCGACGGCCGGGGTGAGGTGTTTTGTGCCACAGGGATAAGAGACTTGTCTGGCGCGCGTCGAGAACGCGTCCGCCTCCGGCGGATTACGATTGAAGAGAATTTAATAGAGCATGATTGGAAAAATCAAAGAAAGGGTCTATCGGTCGGAGCCGTTCGCCCGTCTGTTGGAACGTTCGGGCTCGATCGAAAGCGCTCATCCCCTGCGCATTTCCGGGGTGAGCGGATCGTTGTTGGCGTTCGTTGCTTCCTCGATATCCGAAGAACTTGGAAGACAGGTTGTTCTTATCGTTGCGGACGAAGGCCAGGCCGAAAAAGTTCGGGACGATTGTGCGCTCCTGGTAGGTGAAGAAAACGCACGGCTCTTCGGGCACGACGTTGCGCACCGGGCAAAACTCCTCGACATGAGCTCACGAATCGCGCGCGTGGAGACGCTCGCGGCCCTTCTAGGACATAAACCCGTCCTTGTCCTGACATCTGCGACCTCGCTTGCAACTCCAGTACCTCCGCCGCATCTACTCAGCGAAAGAAAGTTTGAGATTACGTCGGGGCACGTCTATCCCTTTGAACAGCTGCTCGAAAAGCTGACTGCGTTGGGCTTCGAACGAAAAGAGTTCGTAGAGGAATACGGCGACTTTGCAGTCAGAGGCGGGATTCTGGACATATTTCCTTTCGTCGGAGAAAACCCGATTCGCCTTGAATTCTGGGGAGATACTGCAGAGTCAATTCGGGAATTTGACCTCTTGTCGCAACGTTCAATACGCACCCTTCAATCAGCTTCGATCATTGCAAATCTCACATCGGGGGCTGCGTCCACCGTAAACCTCCAACCCCCAACCGCTAACCTCACAACAACCCCCGGGCCGATCGCAACGCTTTTCGAGTACCTTCAACCCAACGCGCTTGTTATTCTGAACGAACCCGTCTTGATTGAAAAAGAAGTCGAGGAGCTCGCAAAAGAGGGGGTCGAAAATCTCGTCACGTGGGAGGAGCTACAACGCCGAGCAGAGAAATTCCGCCGCGTCATTCATTCCTCTCTTCTCGATCGACAGGGAGAGAATACTATCAACTTCCTCTCCCGTGCGCAACCTCCGATGGGTGGAAGCATTCGATTGCTGGTTGGTGCGATCACGGAGCAACGTCAAAAGGGAAACGATGTCTTCATCGCCTGCGACACGAGCGAAGAGGAAAAACGACTCCGGGAACTCCTCGATGAGGAGCTGACGGCGCCAACCTCTGACGTTGATGAGG
The DNA here is from genome assembly GCA_041478155.1 of Bacteroidota bacterium. Lineage (GTDB taxonomy): Bacteria > Bacteroidota > Ignavibacteria > UBA10030 > UBA10030 > JBGOVN01. The sequence continues at coordinate 2,254 of JBGOVN010000131.1, forward strand.
CAGACCCAGAACTCAGAACTCAGAACTCCGAACTCAGAACCCCAAACTTGCTCGTACAATCTGAACCTGCAGCGGTTCAGTACACCACCTTTACCGACGCATTCCACGAAGGTTTCCTCTACGAGCCCGCGGCGCTCGCGATTTTTACCGAGCATCAGGTTTTCGGCCGTTTGAAACGGCGTGGTTCAGTGCGAAGGGCGAAATTCAAGGGGTTCACGCAGAAGGAACTGGCTCAGCTCAAACGCGGGGATTTTGTTGTCCACGTGGACTACGGCATCGGTACGTTTGCCGGCCTGCGAAAAATCAAGATTCGGGGAGTCGAGCAGGAAGTCATGAAGATCGTGTATGCGGACAACGATTCGATTTACGTAAACCTGAATTTCATCAATCGGGTTCAGAAATACTCGTCGCAAGAAGGCCACGTTCCGACGCTGACAAAACTCGGCAGCCCGGACTGGGAACGCCTGAAGACGAAGGCGCGAAGAAAAATCAAAGATATAGCGCGAGACCTCATCAAGATCTACGCCCGTCGCAAACACGAGGAGGGATTTGCGTTCGCGAGTGACACGCACTGGCAACGGGAGATGGAAGCGTCATTCATGTATGAAGATACTCCCGACCAGGCTCAAGCTACCGCTGATGTTAAGAAGGATATGGAGCAATCGTCGCCGATGGACCGTCTCATTTGCGGCGATGTCGGGTTTGGAAAAACAGAGGTTGCAGTCCGCGCGGCCTTCAAGGCTGTCATGAGCGGCAAGCAAGTAGCCATCCTTGTACCGACGACGATTCTGGCCCAACAACATTACAACACGTTTAACGATCGCGTCGGACGGTATTCGGTTCGTATTGAAGCCCTTTCACGCTTTAAGTCGGTAAAGGAGCAAAAGGAAATTCTCAAAGCGCTCGACGAGGGGAAGCTTGACGTGGTAATCGGAACGCACAGGCTTCTCTCGAAAGACGTCGCGTTCAAGGACTTGGGACTTCTGGTCATCGACGAGGAACATCGGTTCGGTGTTTCGGCTAAGGAAAAACTACGTAAACTGCGGGCAACGGTCGATACGCTCACACTCACCGCAACGCCGATCCCCCGGACTCTGCAGTTTTCTCTGATGGGAGCCCGCGATCTGTCTATCATCAATACGCCGCCGCGCAACAGGCTTCCCATTGACACAGAAATAGTCCAGTACGACCTGCAGATTGTTCGGGAGGCAATACTCAAAGAGCTTCATCGGGGAGGGCAGGTATATTTTATCAACGACCGCGTGCACGACATGGATCAGGTGCTGGCATTACTCAAAGAGCGTGTTCCCGAAGCCCGGTTTCATTCGGCCCACGGACAAATGAGGGGGCACGAACTCGAGAAAACGATGCTGGATTTTCTGCAGAAGAAATTCGACGTCCTCGTGTGTACAAAGATCATCGAGTCGGGCATCGACATTCCGAGCGTAAATACGATCATCATCAACAGGGCGGACCGATTCGGCCTTGCAGAATTGTATCAGCTTCGGGGTCGAGTTGGCCGTTCGAATATCCAGGCTTCTGCTTATCTTCTTACTCCTCCGATTGCGGCATTGCCGAAACAGACTCTGCGGCGCCTCGCGGCGATTCAGGAGTTTACCGAGCTCGGCTCAGGCTTTAACCTGGCGATGCGGGATCTCGAGATTCGCGGGTCAGGAAATCTGCTCGGAGGCGAGCAATCGGGCTTCATCATGGAAATGGGTTTTGAGATGTACCAACGGGTCGTCGAGGAAGCAGTGAGAGAATTGAAGGACGAAGAGTTCACCGAGATGTTCAAGGGGCAACGGATCGAGGGGAAAGCACAGAAGGCGGACGCCGCGATTGAAGCGGACATCGACGCACTGATCCCAAACATCTATGTCGAATCGGATGCAGAACGGTTGGATATTTATCGCAGATTATACAAAGCGCAAACATTGGAGGATGTACAATTACTCCGCGACGAACTTAAGGATCGTTTTGGCGAGTATCCGGAAGAAGTGGAGAACCTGCTCTTGATGGTCGAGACAAAGACAATTGCCGGAGCAATCGGGTTGAGGAAGGTCGAACTGGAGGGGACGGAGGTCAGGCTGTTGCTGCCTCCGACAGAGGATAAACTTTTCTACGAGGGTATGGAAGGTCTCGTTGCGCCGTTTCAGCGAATCATGGAAACAATATCCGGAATGAAGAACATTCAGCCTCGACTGAAGGAAGAAGGAACTCAGCTGAAACTCGTCGCAACGATCGGTGAAAGCGCGAGTTCCAGGGAACGACTGACTGCAGTCCGTGAGACTCTTGAGGAATTGTTGAAATAAACGATGACAAGAATATGAAAAAACTCCTGGCAGTAGCCTGATCGAATCCCTACGATAGGAACGAATGTCCTTTCCGCAAAAACCCCTCCTTGTCTACGATGGCGATTGTAAATTCTGTCGCTTATGGATCGAACGATGGAAGCGATTCGTCGGCGATCGTGTTGAGTATGTACCGTATCAGGAGGTTGCAA
>JBGOVN010000314.1:0-2618 GCA_041478155.1 Bacteroidota bacterium
CATCGGCAATCTCCAGGACGACCTCATCACCACGCTTCAACGGACGAATTTCTGCCATTAATAGTCCAACCAATAACTGATTTTGAGGAGGAATACGTTCGTCGCGGGCAACGAAAACGTGTTGGCAATGTTATCACCGAACAATGTTTGATACGTCCCAAGCGAGCCGTTTCTCGATTGAGTCCATACGAGATACATGGTGCTTCCCGGAAGATATTCCCAGCGCAACACCAGGTTTGAGTTCCACGTCATGTTGTTGAAGTCGGGCTCGTTGTACCCGTACGAAACAGAAACGTCGGGCGTGATCAGCCTTGCCGAATTCTCGTATTTCCCCTTCGCGAAAAATAGCTGAAGGTAATACTGAAGCGTAAGATTTCGAGCGAACACGATGGTGCCGCGAGAGGTCAGACTCCAGTCGCTCGTTGTCCTGTCCGCGAACAGACTGATGACATTCGACGAGATCGACGTGTCGTTGATATTGGCGAACCACGCGAATTGACGCGACTCTTCGTTGTGCGACAGCGCAAACTGCAGCGTCGCGTTCGTTGCGAGTTTCCATTCGAGGCCGGCATTCATCTTGAGAAATCTCCGGGCCCGTTGATCGTTTCCGACGCGCAGATCGGCGTTGAGGACCAGTTGTTGCCGAGGGTCGGAATCGAGCGCGAACCAGATGCTCTGAACGTGCGCCTTCTGAAACAATCCGTTGCCCCTTGTTTCTCGGTCGTCATACTTCCCGTGGTCAATTTCGGCTTCGACGCCAAAGTCCCAATAGTTCGACATCAGAACGTAGACGTTCATCGCGAACGCATTGAAAAGCTCGGTGTTATCAAAATTTGTGCGATAGTGATAGGTTGAGCCGATGAGCCACTGACGAACATATTCGGACGGGAGGTCCTCACGAAACACGAGCTGTTCGACGGTCCCGTGGTCGTTGGGTCTCCGGAAGAAGCCGACATCGTTGATGTTGAAATGAGGTGAGGTGAAGTCGCCCGAGATTGTCCATCGCCAGTGGTCTCCCCCTTCCTTGTTGAATGAAAACTTGCCTGCCGATCCACTCACTCTGCTCGAAGAATCGCCGGTGGTATGCGAGCCTGAAAGGAAACCGTCGACGCGATACATGTTATCCAGAAAGCTGAGGTTCCAGTCCAGCCCTCCAGTGTTTGCCGGGAATCGTCCGTCGCGATTCACGGAGGTGATAATCATGCCGACGTTCGAGTTGCCGGAAAAGTCCTTCCGCAGTCGTACGAGACTGTAGTTCGCGAGAGGTTCCACTGTCCCATCGGTGCGGGCGCCGGCCGAATCGACGAGCGTTGCAGTTTCCCGGCGGGTGAGAGCTTCGAGAATTCCTACGGACGTTCCGTCGGAGGTTTTTCCGGACACCTTTGCGGCGCCGACAATCGTCGCGAAGCGCGGTTGCTCCAGCACATAGCCCCCCACAGGTGGGACGACAGAGATGGTGCGACCGATCCTCCTTGGATAGAAGAGCCCCGGTCCGCCGGCATCTCCAAATGTTGAAAATCTCATAATTTGGGATCCCTCGACGAAGAAAGGCCTTTTCTCGGGATAAAATGTTTCGATTGTGGTCAGGTTCAGGACGGCGGGGTCTGCTTCCACTTGACCGAAATCGGGATTGAATGTTGCGTCTACAGTAATTCCTCCCGTCGGTTTGTATTTCGCGTCCAATCCCGCACTGGCTGTCAGATCCCGGCCATTCGGCGACGCAGGCGATGACGGTACGAATCGACCACTGCCGAGGGTATAAGGAAGAATCTCGATGTTCGAAGGTAACGGTATGTTTTCGATGCCGACGAGATGACCGAACTTCGATGCCGATCCGGTGTCGCTCTTCTTCACCAATGCCCAGTGGAGTTGTTCATTCGACCGTGAAACGTGCCGGATGATTTGAAGTCCCCATTCGTATCGGTCGTGCGGCGGAAAACGGAGTGACTTGAAGGGGATCTTGAATTCAGCAACCCAACCATGTTCGTCGATCCTGGTCTCAACATCCCAGACGGCATCCCATGACGCGTCCCCCCTGCGTCCGTCATCATACGAGAGAAAATCCACTTTCACGCCCGCCGCATTTACCGTAAACTCGAAGTCCGTTTGGTGGTCGTGAAAAGTGTCGAGGCGGATAGAGATGTAGTCCGATTCGACAATATCGTCCCGTCGGGCGAGCCGCGCGACTATCTTTGAGGGATCGGGGTCATGCATGAAACAGGCAACATAGAGAGCTTCATCGTCGAAGAGAAACCGAACCTCTGTTTTCTCGTCGGGTTGTGCTCCTTCAATCGGCACGAGCTGTATGAAATCTGTAATGGGTTTCGCGAGCTGCCACTCAGGCTCATTGAGCACAGCGTCGATTTTGGGAGGCTTGGGCGTGCGGGTCGCGACGCCGAGCTTGGGGTTCGAGCCTGCGAGAAGGAAGGCAGGAATGAAGGAGAAGAGAATAAACCTCATGCGAACCGGGGAGGGGAGGGGAATGAGTCGGTGGAAAGGTTAGACAGCTCTGGCGGCCCGGAGGAGGGATTCCACCGCTTCAGGCGATTCGGCCTCGGCGTAAAAGCGGATGAGGGGCTCAGTCCCGGAGGCCCTCACAAGAACCCATCCGTTGCGTA
>JBGOVN010000309.1:0-2753 GCA_041478155.1 Bacteroidota bacterium
ATGGTCTAGGGGTAACACATCAGAATTTTCTTGGGCGTGATGAAAAACTTTCCGCTTCCTTCAGCAGAGGATATGACAAGTCCGCATCGCTGACGTATCAGAATCCACGCCTGACAGATGACGACGATATTTTCCTCCGCACTGCCCTCATGTATCGTGATTCACACAATCTTAACAACAGCACAATCGAATTCGAACAAATCACCCGTTCGGGGTCGCTCTCGCTGGGAAAACGGTTCGGACTTTTCCAAACTCTGATTGGCACTGGCGGGTATCAATTGTGGCAGGTGCCGGACACGACTCTGGGACGAACGGTCTCGCCAGACGGTACGGACCGATTTATTGAGCTCGGATTGCATTACACCTACGATGCACGCAATGTGCGGGAGTATCCGACCGATGGTTCGTATTTCGACGCTACTGCAACCAACGACGGGTTTGGGAGCGAGTCGACTGTTAAGACGTTGACCGTTGCGGCGGACCTTCGGTGGTACGCGATGATGAATGATGACGTGACGCTTGCCTTGCGGGGATCCGGATCAATCGTTACCGGCGGTCCGGTGCCGGTGTATCATCATCTCTTCTTAAATTCGCGTCTTGGAGTTCGGGGGTACAATCAGCGGGACTATGAAGGAGAGGATTTTCTCGGAGGGTCGGCAGAAGTGCGTGTGCCGGTTATTGCGCCTCGCTTTATCACATTCAACTTCCTCGATATTTACCAGTTCAATACGATGCGATTTGGAGTGTATGCAGCTTTGTTCACAGATGTGGGCAAGATATGGTTCCGGTCCGATTCGTTCGACGACGTCCCGTGGCTTGCGTCAGCCGGTGTCGGGCTTCATTTTCTGCTCCCCTACAGTTCAATTCTTCGCTTCGAATTCTCGTTCAACGCACTTGGACAGGCGCGGATTGCCGCAACCGGCGGAGTGCCGTTCTAAAAAATTGCCTCTTGTTTCCCCTTTCCAGTTTTAGAGTCCAAACATCATCTTCTCGTATTTTTTCCCCCTCTATTCAATCTTCGACGCCTTCAATTCCTTCACCAATCTCTCCGCCTTATAGATCTTGTCGAGTCCTTCCAGTAATCCCGACGAGTGAACGCCGACAGCTCTGTTCTTCTCATTAGTGTAAATGAAATCGCCGGACAGGCTCTCGATGTTGCCGTCGAATATCAGTCCCACCAGCTCAAGATTCTTGTTCACCATCGCACTTCCCGAATTTCCGCCGATGATGTCGTTCGTTGCAATAAAGTTAAACGGCGTGCTCAGGTTGAGCGATGCCGGCGGGTTCTTCCACCGGTCCGTGAGGTCGAACGGATCCTTCTTCCCGAATGAATAATACCGGTCGTACAACCCGTAGAAGGTTGTGTGGGTCGGCGCCGTCGTACCGTTGTAATCGTATCCCTCCACAACACCGTCGGCGATCCGGAGCGTGAACGTTGCATCGGGAGGAATCGAAGTTCCATAGACGTCAAACAATGCCTGCCCGAGCATCTGAACTTTTGCCCCCTCCTTGGAACTAATATCGTTGTATGCGCTTGCAATTTGACTGGCACGCTCCTGTGTTTTCGCGACGAAGGACACGAGCGGGTCTGTGGAATTCAGAATGTCGTCGGGATTGGCGTTGAGGAGTACTGTTACCTTTTCCTTGCTTGAGATCAAGGACGACTTGACCAGCTCTGCCGCCGCTTGTCCCGGGTCGCGTCCGTTCATCAGTTTGTTGAACTCCTCATTCTTAGTTCCGAACGCCGATTTCAGCATGGCGAGTTGGTTCGCAAGGACTGCCTGGTCAATTTCGAGCACCAGTTCGGAGGGATAGAAATGAACCTTGAGCGTGTCCAGCATCGCTCCTTTGTATTGACGTCCCCGTTGATCCGAAGGCATTTTCATCTGATTGGCATACGCGACGAGGTCGGCCGCGAGGGCAATCGAGGTTGAACGTCCGAGGCCGCGGAAAAAATATGCGTTCACATCCGGATAGAGTGACATCCGCTCCTTCTCGTACGATTCGATCGCGCTCCACACCTCACCGTATTTTGCCTTCAGTTCCTGCCGAGCAAGAGCCGCGTTCTTAAAATTCTTCTCGAAGTCTTTCTTCCTTGCCATCAGGTACGAGTCGCGGAGTCCGCCAAGCTGTCCGCCGAACGCCTTCAGAGAGTTCGCATATCCGAAGATCGTCGTCTGGTGTTTCAGTTTTGTCTCCGGATGCCGTGCGACGTAATCAGTGTAGACGGTGTGCATCTGGTCGAGAAGCTGGACGGTGTAGGGATAGCGATAATCCCTGTTAAACTCAAGCTGTGCAACAGTCAGAAGCCTGCTCGTCCTTCCCGGATTTCCAACGACGAACACTGCCTCGCCTTCGCCCGCTCCCTCCTTGCTGAAACGGAAGAAGTTCTTCGTCTTCATCGGCTTTCCGTCGTTGTCGTAGACTCTAAAAAACGAACAATCGAAATCGTAACGTGGGTAGGTGAAATTATCCGGGTCGCCGCCGAAAAATGCGGCCCCTTCGTCCGGCGCATACGCAAGTCGCACATCCGTGTAGCGTCGATAGCCATAGAGCGAATACTTCCCACCGTTATAAAACGCGATCACGTTGAACACCATCGAGTCCTTGGAGGATTCCCTGAACTTCGCGGCGTAGCGCTGCTGAAGCTCGACCATCTTACCGTTCCTTTTTGTAATCCGTTCGTCGTCCGTTGCTCCGCTCTGGAATGCACTCTGGACTTCCGAGGTGACATCCTCGATGACCACGAGCTG
>JBGOVN010000318.1:0-2598 GCA_041478155.1 Bacteroidota bacterium
CAATCCCGAATGAATCCCGAATCAATCCCGAACCAATTTGTAGCCTGCATCTTCGATCGCCCTCGCCAGGTCCGTCACCGCAGTTGTTCTCTCGTCATAGCGAACGCGGGCTTTTCCGATTTGAACATCCTCCACATGAACGTCTTTAAGTTTCGCGAGTTGATTGCGAACGCTCGTTACGCAATGTCCGCAACTCATTCCTTCAATACTCAATTCTTGAGTCTTCATAAGTTTCCTTTGTCAGTGCTGGTGGACTCCCGATGTCAACATCGGATGTATGGAAAGATACATTTCGAACGAAAAGAGATTATCTCCGTAGAATGGATTCCTTTCTACTCATTCTCATCATTAATGTAACGACTGAATTCGGAAAAAACGTTACAGTATTCGTAAAATTTGTTACAAAAAATTCCGGCCAGTTTCGAATTCCTCGAACCGGTGCATCGACCGAAACTCGTACAGCCCAACTCTGATAAACCTATGATAGAAGAGCGGTTGGGGCAGCCGATGTCTTGATTCTCGCGTTGGAATGTCCTACAATGTGCGAAGGGAAAGCGGGGCGAGATGTCGCCCCTTTTTTTATCCACACGCCAGATTGATTTTCTTCGATGTCGAAAACCCCCGAGTTCCGGCGCAGCACCGAGCAACTCAACGAAGTTGCAACGCTTCTGAAGCAGGCGGACAAGCTTGTGAAGGAGGGGAAATATTCTGCTGCCCTGGATGAAATTGCCAAGGCGCGGACGCGCGATCCGAGAAATCTGTATGCTGTCGCATACGAGGACAGGGTTCGCTCGCTGTTGAAATCCTCACACACGAAGCCCGAGAAGAATACGCTCACAGCCGGAGCGCAACCGACATCCATTCCTGTCCTACCGCCGGCACTTGAACAGATCTCGAACCTCGCCCTCGCCCAAGCCGAGCGCTCCCTGGCAGAGGCCCTGGCAGCTGAGCATGCAGAACGCGTGCAACGGAAGAATGAAGACGAAAGAGAAAAGAAGCAAGCTCTTCGGGGCACCATCGAAGCAAAGATCGACGGTTTCCTTGCTCGTGCGAGCGAGTTCCTCCAGAAGGAAGACTATAATAGAGCGTTGGATGAGGTCGCCCGGGCCTACCTCCTCGACCCTGCGAACGCACGCATACGGGAGTTCGAGGAGCAGGTGCGCAGCACCCGGGAGAAGACCAGATCCCGACGGGATGAAGACCGCGCGAAGAGGGAACAAAAAAGGGTTGTAAAGGGGGAAGGGTTCTGGGAGGCACAACTGACGCGACGGGAAAAAGAGCGTAGAGAAAGAGACGCGAGCAAGACAGCGCGTGAGTTACAGGAAACAAGAGCCCGCCAAGGTATTAACAAGGCGTTGAGTCTTTTCGAAGCCGGAAAGTTGGACGACGCCCTCGCAGAACTCGCAAGCACCGCTATCAACGACCCTCTGCACACGGAAGTGGTTGCGCTCGAACGAAAGTTCCGGGAGGCCCAGGAGAGGATCCGGCAGGAAGAGTTGGCGTTTTATCGAATACAGAAGGAAGAACAACGAAAGAAGCGAGAAGCGATCCTGCGAGCCATCAAGAAACATATTGAGAGCGCCGACCGGCTTATCGGTCAGCAACGATTCTCTGAAGCACTTCGTGTCATCACGCGGGCGTTCGTCCTCGATCCGATGAATGAGGATCTTCACGCGTGCCAGAGTCGCATCGTGGCAGCGCAGGAACGGGGGCTCAAGACGGATGAGAATCAACAGAATGGGCCGACCACCGATGAGCCGAAGCGCTGAACCTGCCGTAGCCGATTCTTGAGCTCCCGTCCGTACGCCTTCCAATTGTTTATCGGCTCATTCCACACTATCTTTGGTATGGAAAAAGCATTCTCGCCACTCACTTCAACAAGCTCGCACTCTGATGGCTGATATCAAGGCCGGTACAGCACTCTACCGTCGCAACCTCTCGTCCGTCCTGGCCGTTTTTCGACTCCTTCCCGAGCAAGGGAGTAAGTTTCCGGTCTACACGGCTGGTCAGTACATAGCACTGCGTCGTGAGAATTGCAGATTGACACGGAGACTTATCGGACCGGATGGGGCGATCTCGTACCGTCCGGACCTTGACGCGACAGGAAAGCAACGTCGCGGCCCTGTTACGCATTCCTACTCGATCTCATCCGCACCGTTCGAGACCTCAGAGCACGGGTATCTGGAATTCTACGTCATCCTCGAGATGCACGAGACGGGCGAACCGGGCCGGCTCACCGAGTCGCTGTTCCAGGTCGACCCGAGCGACGACAACAGAGTCATATACTTCAGCAAGATCGTCGGAGATTTCACGCTCGACAGCAGAGCACGAGGCTATAAAAACATCGTTCTCGTCGGCACAGGAACCGGACTTGCTCCTTTTGCTTCGATGGTCAAACAACTTGATTACGAAGCGAAGCATGGCAAGCGACACGGAGCACGTTACACATTAGTATACGCAAACCGAACCCGCGAAGAACTCGGATATCAGAAGGAGCTCACGACCATCGAACAGGAGAAGAGCTTTGATTTCGTTTACGTCCCATCGGTCAGCCGCCCGACCGAACGAGACGAAGCAGATTACTCGGTCGGAAAAGCG
>JBGOVN010000047.1:0-7109 GCA_041478155.1 Bacteroidota bacterium
CGATGTTGTTCAAGTCGTTGATGATTGCGTCCTTATTGGACTGAATGCTCTGAGCGCTGAAGAGACTCAGACCTACGGCGATCGCGATACCGACGATAATAACGCCGAGGATGATTAGGAGAAGTTGCTGTTGGCCCATGAAAGCCTCCGTGGGATTAGGTGAAAATGTTACATAGGAATTATGCTAGCGTGTTTTGTGAGCCGTTGACCGACATCTCTATCTGAAAAAACCACCTCTTTGGATTATTGCTCGCGATCAAATCATATACGGGAGATATTGAAGGCTCGCTTTCCTTTTTGTTCTTCCTTGATGTCGAACTGAACGCGGTCGCCCTGGATAAGCGTATCGCGAAAACCCGTGTCTTTGACATTACTCTTATGGAAGAAGAGATCCTCGCCTGTGGCAGAAGTAATGAACCCAAATCCTTTTGACGCGTTAAAGAATTTCACAACACCCTGAAGCATCTCGGTCCCCTTTCTACACGTTAATGAAGAAATGAAAAACCCCAGTCGACGACAGTCGGCTGGGGCTTATGATTCTGAACTGCCTTAGACTTTCGTAACGTTTGCAGCCTGAAGCCCCTTGGGACCTTTTTCTACGTCGAACTCGACGCTATCGCCTTCATTCAAGGTCTTGTAGCCTTCGCCGACAATCGCCTTGAAATGAACGAAAACGTCTTCGCCGTTCGCACGAGAGATGAACCCGTACCCTTTGGCCGCGTTGAACCATTTTACGGTTCCTTTTTCCATGGATGTATCCTTTCGTTAAAGATTATTGATTGTGTACACGAGGCCTGTCCTCTCCTTGACAGCGTCAAGACGGACATTCTGCCAGATCTTTTTGGCTTTTAACAGATGAGCTACCGTGGAAGGAAAGCAGTGGAAAAAAATCAATCCACAAATCGCACTTCTGCCTTTGATGGCTGGCCTCCGTGATACATCCGACAAAGCGGGTGAGACACGGGGTTGACATCTGCAGCTACAAACTATAAAAGCACGGCGCCGTTTCGATTTCGGCACCGCCCCTTTATGGGCAAGAACGGTGTACTGAATTTACTCTGGCAAGATACCGGTCCAACCTATAAAATGCAAGCATTTTTTGACTGCGATTTAAGGCCTTCGTGAGGCATGAAGCGTCTTGCTTGAGAGAATTCATATGATTAGATTTCAGGCCATTTCACTCGCCCACTTGACACTGAACGACGGTCTTTCATGTCATTCCTTTCTGGCCATTCTGCTCTTGCGTTCTCGGTCCTCGTTTCATTTGCGGTACGCGATCAGGCACCCGCACAAACCTCTACCGTCCAGGGGGAGTTGATACTGCTTCACCCGTCTACCGCGCCATTCCCCCATCCTCAACGAGCCTCGGGCCATGTGTACGACCAGACGTTTTACGCACCGGACCAGCATTACCGCGACAGCACCGTCGCTGTCTTCATCCCGAAGGATTTTTCGCCCGGTCCGGCGGTCAACCTCGTCGTCCACTTCCACGGATGGTCGAACTCTCTCGATTCAGTCTTGAAGAGATACCAGCTTGTCGAACAGATGGTGGAGAGCGGTAAGAATGCGATACTCCTTGTTCCGCAAGGCCCCCGAAACGCGCCTGACTCTTTTGGCGGGAAGCTGGAAGATGCGAACGGCTTCAGCAGATTCATCACTGACGTCCTCGACTCATTATTCACTCGTTCAAAAATTCCGACAAAGAATGTCGGGAATATTATTCTCTCGGGCCACAGCGGGGGGTACGAGGTCATATCGTTCATCTTGATGCGCGGGGGGTTGACCGAGCATATTAAGGAAGTATATCTTTTTGATGCGCTTTACGGCCAGACAGAAAAATTTGCGCACTGGCTCGGACAGGGCTCCGGAAAGTTGATCGATATCTACACGGAGAACGGTGGGACGAAGGATCAGTCGGAACAGTTGGAGGCAGATGCGGAAGGATGGAAGATCCCTTCCTGTTTCAAACTCGAAATCGACGCAACCGCCGAGGACCTTCGCTCGAACAAATTGATCCTGCTCTATTCCGCCCTCGCACACGATGAGGTTGTCAATAAACATTCGAGCTTTCGCGAATTCCTCAAGGCGAGTCTTCTTGAAGATCGCCCGAAGCGTTGAATGAAACCCGTTTGCTTCTCTTAAAGCCGGAAATTTTTCTCATCATCTTTCCATAACCGTCCCGTTAAAACCCGATGCTCACCCTCGTTGTCCTCGTTATCGTTGTCGCACTCGCATTCGATTTCCTCAACGGTTTCCACGACGCCGCGAATTCCATCGCCACGATAGTTTCGACTCGCGTCCTGACTCCCCGGAGAGCTGTTGCCTGGGCCGCTTTCTTTAACTTTGTCGCGGCGTTTGTCTTCAATGTGCACATCGCGAAAACGATGGGAAACGGGCTGATCAACCTCTTGGTTGTCAACGAATACGTCATCCTTTGTGGATTGTTGGGTGCAATATTCTGGAACCTTCTCACCTGGTATTACGGTCTCCCCTCAAGCTCGTCGCATGCACTCATGGGAGGATACGGTGGAGCTGCAGTCGCAAAAGCAGGGTTTGGGTGCATTCTCTATGCCGGTTGGACGAAAACTGTGATATTTATCGTGTTCGCTCCGTTCATCGGGATGACGATGGGTTTCCTGTTACAGGTAATCGTCCTATGGATCGTGCATAAAAAGAGTTACGCCCGGGTCAACATAGTTTTTAGGAAACTGCAGTTCGTATCCGCGGCGTTATTCAGTCTCGGGCACGGAACAAACGACGCGCAGAAAACAATGGGAATCATCACGGGCCTCCTTGTCACTTCCAGCATCCTCAAGTCGTTCGAAGTTCCAATCTGGGTTATCCTTCTCTCCCACACTGCGATGGGCTTGGGGACCCTCTTCGGTGGCTGGAGGATTGTCAGAACGATGGGCTCGAAGATCACGAAATTGAAACCGTCAGACGGTTTCTGTGCCGAGACCGCCGGCGGACTGACTCTACTTCTGACCGCATACGCCGGTATCCCTGTCAGTACGACGCACACGATTACGGGCGCGATCATGGGCGTCGGCGCCACCAAACGTCTGTCTGCTGTTCGTTGGGGACTGGCAGGAAACATCGTCGTAGCCTGGTTGCTCACGATCCCTGCAGCTGCTCTCGTTGGCGCTCTCTCATACAGGATCGTTGCTCTTTTCCTTTAGAAATTTTTTGCTCCATCATGAGTGCACCCTCCCTCTTCTCACCTGCGCATCTCTTGTCCGAGGAGGCTGCGTCCTTCTTTCGAAGCCAATACGGCCACCCTCCAACCATCGTTGTCCACGCACCCGGGAGGGTCAATCTCATCGGCGAGCATACTGACTACAACAACGGATTCGTCCTCCCTGCCGCGATCAGCAAGACGACCGTCGTAGCGGCCTCGCCGAGTGATGATGGATTCCTCACTCTGTGCTCTAAACAGTATGACTCTATTGTACGGCTTCCCATATCGACAATATCCAATTCGCGGGAAGACTGCTGGACTGATTACCCTGCAGGAGTTTGGAAATTTCTTCGGGAACGAGGGATTGTTCTCGAAGGAGCAATGCTTGCCATCAACAGCGACATACCTCAAGGGGGCGGTTTAAGTTCCTCGGCGGCGCTCGAAATTGCCTGCGCGTACGCATTCCTTGCACTGAGCGGAAAGGAACTTCCGCCGGTCGATGTAATCAAGCTCTGCCAACAAGCAGAGAATGAATTTGTTGGCGTTCAATGCGGTATCATGGACCAGTTCGTATCGTGTCTCGGACAAAAGAATTCTGCCCTGTTTCTCGACTGTAAGACCCTCGAATATCACCCGGTGCCTCTTCCTTTAGGAGTTCGACTGCTTGTGTGCGACACGGGCGTGAAGCGCCAGTTAACCTCTTCAGAGTATAACAAGCGCCGCGCCGAATGCTCGTTGGGCGTGAAAGCCATCTCCGCAACGCATCGGACAATTACAAGTCTTCGAGATGTTTCCCCGGAACTTCTTCAGCAGTTTCACGGAGCAATGGATCCGGTCGTCTTCAAGCGCTGCCGCCACGTCGTCACGGAGAACGAAAGAGTTCTACGGTCGGTCGACGCGCTCGGGAACTCCGACCTTCAAACCTTCGGCCGCCTCATGCTCGACTCGCATGCAAGCCTGCGAGACGATTATGAAGTTAGTTGCCGAGAGTTGGACACCATGGTCGAACTTTGTTCCGACGCACAAGGCGTCATCGGCGCGCGGATGACGGGAGCAGGGTTCGGCGGCTGCGCATTGTGTCTCGTAAAAGGGGATGATCTCGACGGTCTCGTCGGCCGACTCAAGGTCGAGTATCCAAAACGTACCGGGCGTCAGCCGACGTTTCATGCCTGTTCAGCCGAGGACGGTGTGGCCGTTGAACGCCTATGAAATATTGTGGTTATCGCAGAAAGACGAACGCTGAAGAACGCTCGTGGGGCATTGCGGTGATCCCTCTCCCTCCTTCATTTCAATCGTACTCTCCCCATGGCCGAACTTAGACGCGAACTCTCCCTCTTCGACATGACGATGATCGCTATCGGCTCATCGATCGGTTCGGGAATTTTTCTCACTCCGGCCCTCGTTGCAAACGCGCTCCATGCTCCTCTTTGGATTCTCGGCGTTTGGGCAGTCGGAGGAGTCATGGCATTGTGCGGCGCGCTGACCTACGCAGAACTTGGCGCTCTCATGCCACGCGCCGGCGGAGTCTACGTGTTTTTGACCGAAGCCTACGGTGGTCTTGCCGGCTTCCTCTACGGCTGGGCGTATTTTCTCGTCGTGAACACCGGTGGAATAGCGGCGCTCGCGATCGGATTCTCGACGTATCTAGGCTACTTCATCCCGATGACTGCCGCTCAAACCACGGTCGCGGCCATCTCCGGCATAATCTTCGTTACCGTCATTAATGTGCTCGGCGTAAAGGCGGGGGGTGTTTTCTCAGACATCTTCACTGTCTTAAAGCTCGTCGGCATTGCGCTGCTCATCGTCGTGGGCTTCGGCTGGGGTTCGCACGCGACCACGAATTTTTTCGCGCCGGTGGGCACAACATCAAACGGCATGAGCAGCGCCCTCACGCTGGCGTTTGTGAGTGTACTCTGGTCCTACGGTGGATGGCAGCATGCGACGTTCACCGCAGCTGAGGCGAAGAATCCTCAGCGGACTGTCCCTCGGGCCCTCATTATCGGCGCTTCAGTCGTTACTCTTGTTTACCTTCTAACAAACGTTGCTTACATGTTCCTGCTTTCTCCCGATCAGATGGCAGCTTCGACACACGTGGCATCGGACGCGATCAGCATTGTCCTCGGCCCTCTCGGAGGGACTCTTATCGCGCTGACAATTTTTATCTCCACCTTCGGCACGACCGGCATTTACACGCTCACTGCCCCGCGCATCTACTATGCGATGGCGAACGACGGAGTTTTTTTCAGGAAAGTGGCGGAGGTCCATCCCCGATTCCACACGCCGATGTATTCGATCCTGTTCCAATCTGTCTGGGCAATCGTGCTCATCCTTTTTTGGGGGACGTACGAGAAACTCATTTCGTACGTCGTTTTCACAGATTGGATTTTCTTTGGACTCGCGGCGGTCAGTATTTTTCTGTTCCGGCGGAGATTACCCGACGTGGAGCGCCCGTATAAAACCCTCGGTTATCCTTTCACTCCTCTCTTCTTCAGCATACTCGCGGCAATGTTCGTTCTCTACACGCTCGTCGAAAAACCGGCAGAGTCGGGGGCGGGGCTTGGATTCCTCGCGCTCGGCGTTCCAGTCTACTATTGGTGGCGACGTCGCTCTGCAAGAATAGTCGCTGCAGAACGGGGGAATTCATGATATCAAAAGCCCGCGAGCAATCCACTTTCTTCGAACCTCAACCCCACTTCAATCGATGATTACTATCGGCTACCTTGTTGTCGACACAAAGCACCTGTCCGCCGAGGAACAAGGGGGCTGGAGTTTTCTTTTGGCGCAAAAGAATTTCAAGTCGAAGCAGGTTACATTCAATTCTCTCCTGCGCCGCCCTTCTTCCCTCAAGGGTATCGATATTCTTTGGTGGCATTTCGATAGCTCGACCGACATTCCCGATATCGCTCTTGATCCGATCCTCCGCCTTTCGATGAAGCATTTTGTGACACGCGGAGGCTCGATGTTGCTCTCGCTTCTTGCGGCGCAATACGTCGCAGACCTCAACTTCGAGCACCAGCGGCCCAACCTCATCGAAAAAGGAGCGTGGGCTCAGGAATCCTGGGCGAAGGATTATCCTGACATTCGCGGATTCGCAAGTTATCAGGGACATCCCGTATTTGCGGGGCTTTCTGGCGGGTTCTACACCTGGAACCCAACGCTCGGCACCCAGTATTCAGCCGCGGTTTTCAACCAATCGCTCCCCAGCGAAGGGTCGGTCGTCGCAGTCGAACGCCTCTATATTAAGGTCGAAGAACAGTTAAGAATTCTCAATGAATATAAAGTTGGGAAAGGGCGCGTCCTGACAATCGGCACGTATTTCTTTTTCAACGAACAGCGTCAACGATTTCGAAAGCATCTCGAGAAATTCGCAGCAAACTGCTTCACGTATCTCACCCCGAAGAGTGTTCCTCGACGCACACCCAAGAGTGCTCGTGCCGGCACTCCACGGACAACGTACTGGAATTTCGAACCAGCGACCGTCCGGCCTTTCGCACATGCAAGCAAGCCGCTTGCAAAAACTGATTCCCGATGGCAGATAAAACCCAACGGATTACTTCTCAGGCGTGAGCCACGAACCACGGACCAAAATCAATTCTACGACATCGGGGGGAAGAGAATTCTGGTGATGGGATATGAACGGGCGGGCGTATCGGAAGTGTGGTGCCACCCCGTCCGGATACTTCGCGATATTCGAATCGGGTTCAAGCCGGCCCATGGTGAAATCGTCTGGAGCCACACACTGGATCCACAGGTGGTCGTCGAGCCCGAAGCCCTAACAAGGATCTACCATATCGGCGAAACGATGGTTGAAGAGACAATTTTCACTCATGAGAATTCCCCGGGCGGCGGCATCCGCTTCAGGGTCGATTCGAAAGGACCTGTTGAAGTAGTCCTGACCTCTGCGGTCGACTTGCGCATGATGTGGCCCCTC
>JBGOVN010000088.1:0-5555 GCA_041478155.1 Bacteroidota bacterium
AGAGAGAGATCCCGGCTGAGATCATCAGCTTTATGGATGCGCTCGGAAACGCGACGCATACGGTCATGTCCGCCCCCGTGGCAGGAAGGTCCGTTGCAATACTTGGCTGCGGCGTGCAGGGACTTATGGCAGTTGCAGTTGCAAAACATGCCGGAGCAAAACGCATCTTTGTTACGGACGCATCGCACGCGGGATTGACTCATGAGAAACTCGTTGCGGGCCGGTTTGCCCTCGCGAAGCTGTACGGAGCCGACTACTGTTTCGACGTCGCGAACAACGACGGACGGCGGGAAATGATCGAGACGATCCAACGCGAGACCGAGAAGACCGGCGTTGTTGCCGCATTTGAGATGTCGGGACATAACAAAGCGTATAACGATGCCGCGAGCATTCTGCGACGGGGCGGAAGTTTCTCATTGCTGGGCATACCGACGGGAGCGCTTCAAGTAGATTTTGCCAAGAATGTCATCTTCAGCGGTGTCACCGTCCATGGCATTATCGGTCGGCGGGTGTTCAAGACCTGGGACCAGATGGAGGAACTCTTAAGAAATGGCCTTGCGAATGAATTTGTTAAGACCGGATTTGTGACCCACCGTTTTCCGCTGGACCGCTATGAGGATGCGTTCTCCGTGATCCGAAACGGCGACGCCTACAAAGTGCTTTTGAAACCCTGACGAAACCGCTCCGAGAACGCGATACCTGAAACCTGAAACCCGAAACCTCAATGACGACCACAGCCGATCTTCTATCCTCCGAACTGAAACGCCTCGAGCAGTCGAAAACCTTTAAATACGAGACTGCCCTGCAATCTGCGCAAGCCGGAATTGTGCGGGTGAACGGTCGCGAAGTCGTGATGCTTGCCTCGAACAATTACCTCGGCATGTCGAATCATCCGGTGGTCAAGAAAGCGGCGATCGAAGGGATAAGGAAATACGGCTACGGCCTTGCTTCCGCCCGGTTTCTGTGTGGGACTCAAACGATCCACCAGGAACTTGAAAAAAAGATATCAAAATTCGTCGGAACGGAGGATACTCTTCTTTTCTCCTCATCGTTTGCTGCGAACATCGGCTTCTTCTCGGCCCTCACGAACGAAAAAATGGGCGTCGAGAATTACCGGGATGTGATCTACAGTGACCGTCTGAACCATGCGAGCATCATCGACGGACAGCGGTTATGCCGGCCCGAAGTGACCGACAAAAAAATCTATAACCATAACGATCCATCGCATCTTGAACAGCTTTTGAGCGATGACTCGGCCAAAGACTACCGATTACGAATCATCGCGACGGACGGAATTTTTAGCATGGAATGGGACATGGCTCCTCTTCCGGGACTTGTCAGCCTCGCGAAGAAGTACGGTGCGACGCTTTTCGTTGACGATGCACACGGAATCGGTGTGTGTGGCAAGCTCGGCCGGGGAACACCGGAACACTTTGGCCTGCTCAGACAGGTTGATGTCCTGGTCGGGACGCTCGGCAAGGCCATCGGCGGAGCGTCCGGCGGGTATGTGAGCGCCTCAAAGGAAATGTGCGAGTACTTGCGGCAAAAAGCTCGCACGTATATTTTTTCCAATTCCCTCCCTCCCGCCATCGTCATGGCGACCAGCGCCGCGTTCGACCTTCTATCGAAGGATCCGTCGATTGTCAAAAGGCTCCACGACAACACATCGTATTTTCGGACTGAGATCCAGTCACTCGGTTTCAAGATCATCGAAGGAAATCATCCTATCGTCCCTATTATGCTGCACGAGGCATCAATCGCGCAAGAGATGAGCGCAGCACTCTTAAAAGCCGGAGTCTATATTAAGGGTTTGTGGTTCCCCGTTGTCCCTAATGGCGAAGCAAGGCTTCGTGCGCAGGTTTCCGCCGCATTGAGGCGCAAGGATCTCGACCGTGCGCTTGGCGCATTTGAAAAAGTGGGAAAAAAAATGAAGCTGATATGAAACTCTTCAATTTAATCGCCTATTGCTGTTAGCGACGAATGACGAAGAGCCGGCTTGTTTTTATCGACCTCCTCAGAGGCTGGGCGACAATTGTCATGGTTGAGGTTCATGTTTTCAACGCATTCCTTCTGCCGCAGATTAAGGCAGAGAGCTGGTTCAGAGGTCTTAATTTTATCAACGGGTTGGTCGCACCGAGTTTTATCTTTATTGCAGGATTTGTGTTCGTGGTGGCGAGTGCGAGGAAGCTCGACGAATTCCGGACGTACGGCGCCGCTTTCTGGCGTCAGCTTTCAAGAATTGGGCTGATTTGGGCGACGGGATATTTTCTGCATCTGCCGTTCTATTCACTCGCGAGGACGGTCAATGAAACAAGTGCCGATGGCTGGTTACGTTTTTTTCAAGTCGATGTCCTCCAATGTATCGCCGTTGGTATTGCGATCCTCTTTGTTCTCCGGTTGACCATTCGAGACGACAGGATGTATCGACGGGTTCTCGCCGTCTTTGGGCTCGGGTTCATCGTTGCCGCTCCGTTTCTCTGGGATAGAGATTTTGTGGGCACGATACCCGCTTTTTTTGCAGCCCATCTTAACGGACAGCATCACTCACTCTTCCCGCTGTTTCCGTGGCTTGGTTTTCTTTTGTCCGGAGGTTTCGTTGCGTCGGAGTTTATGATGGCGCGTGACGAAAATCGAGAAAAACAATTCCTCCAAAAGATCGGCCTCATCGCGTTCGTCACCATTGTCCTCGGGCTGACTTTGCCCGAGCTTTCACTGAGAATTCCGCACGCATCACTGGACGCGAGGGCAAATCCGCTCTTTTTCGCGGAACGCCTTGGTATCGTTCTGGCGTTGCTGTTGTTGTGCTGGCTTTACACACAATGGCGCGCGACGGACCGGGGATTCGTCATCGACATCAGCAAAGAATCACTACTTGTCTATACGGTCCATCTTGTCATTATTTACGGAATCTTTCTGAACGGTGCGAGCCTGGCGTCCATCTATGGCGGGACGCTGACTCTCCTTCAATGTACCGTCGCGACGTTAGGTCTCATCATGCTTATGGTCGTTCTATCGAAGGCGTGGGGCCGAGTGAAGCAATCTTCCAGGTCAACGGCTCGAGCAATCTCGTTCGGAACTATTAGTATTGTTGTGTTCTTCTTCATTGTTCGGTAATATTCAGCATACTATGGAATATATCCTCCCCGGCTTTCTCGCCCTCGTGATAGCGATGCTCGGCGCTGTCCTCGTGAAGATGTTCAAAGGAACCACAGGGTTAAGCCCCGACATGCCGGCTCTTCTTCAGCAACAACTCGATTCGTTGCGGTCTGAGCTGAGGGAGACTCTCCAGAACACATCAAGCGGACTGAATCAGAGGCTCGATTCAACCACCCAAACGGTGAACCACCAACTGACGATTGTGACGAACCATCTTGCGAATGTCACTCAACAGCTCCAGAATAACACGGGACAGATGGGTACGAGGCTCGACAGCGCCGCACGAGTCATCGGTGAGGTGCAGAATAAACTCGGCGAACTCGGGAAAGCCACCCAGGAGATCAAAGAGCTCGGGCAAAGCGTCTCAAAGCTCGAGGAGATGTTGAAAGCTCCGAAATTGCGGGGAGGTCTGGGCGAACTCCTGCTCGAGGATTTGTTGAAACAAGTGCTTCCGGCCAACGCCTACAGCTTCCAGCATACGTTCCGGAATGGTCAGACCGTCGATGCGATTATTCTCACGGCAGGGGGGAACGTTCCTGTAGATTCGAAGTTCCCGCTCGAGAACTTTCGAAAAATGCTGGACGCGAAATCAGAGCAGGAAAAGAAGACCGCGACACGCATGTTTCGTTCCGACGTCAAGAAACATATTGACGCAATCTCCGAGAAATACATACTGCCCGACGAGGGGACATTCGATTTTGCATTGATGTACGTTCCCGCCGAGAACATCTACTACGAGACAATCATTAAGGACGAATCATTCGATGATGAAGATGGCCTTTACTCGTACGCGACGAGAAAACGCGTTGTCCCCGTCTCGCCTAACAGCTTCTACGCCCACCTGAGGGTAATTGCTCTGGGTCTTAAAGGACTGCAAATCGAACGCAGCGCAAAGGAAATCTTTCAAAACCTCGAGCGGCTCAACTCAGAACTACTGAAATTTTCGGATCTGTTCGGGACACTCGGGACCCAGCTTAGCAACGCAAAGAATAACTACGACAAGGCAGATCGACAGCTGAGTACTCTCTCCGAGAAGTTCAAATCAATCCAATCGTCTCCTGAATCGACGAAGGACGTGAATCAAATCGACGCGTTCGGTGGGAAGAATTGAAATTTCATTCTTGATTTTCCGTTCGGATTTTGCAATATTCACCTCCAGTTTGTTCGACTATCTATCATTCTTGGACCTTTTAGGGAGGACCTCATGTCAAAAGGCGCGACAACCCAGGCACTAAAGTTGGAATGGAAGTGGGTGATTTCCGCAGTCATCGTCGGACTCCTTATCGTCGGAGCCTCGTACTTCATCGTGTCGCGTACGTATCATAGCATGGAGATCCAGGCGCTGGTGATGCTTGTAGGGTTCATGATTACAGGGGCGATTGTGGCCTATTTCTCGCCCGGTGTCACAATCAACGAACCGGCGGTCGGCGGTTTGATCGTCATGCTTGTCATGCTCGCAACGCTCTACGCCACCGGTGCACCGGAGATGAAGCAATCTCCTTCCATCAACATCTTGATGCTCCTACTGGGAGTTGGTTTTTCCTGGGTTGGCGGCTGGGCGGGTGAAAAACTCCAGGGGGACGAAAACAGCGCTCGAGAAGCGAGTGCCGCGGGCTTCCAGTGGAAATGGGTCATAACGGGAATCGTGATCGGATTTGCACTCAACGTCTTGTTTGTGTTCCTTCTGGCCCCGGTATTCAAGATCAACCTCAACCTTGTGCTGGTCGCGTTCCTGGTGAGCTTTGTCGTGACAGGCTTTGTGGTCGGTTACAAATCTCCCGGCGTGACGATCAAAGAACCCGCGTATGCCGGCATTTTTTCCGTCGTCATTGACTGGCTCTTTCTGGAATTTCTTATTAAGCTGCACGTTCCTGTCAGTTACCTGGTTTCAGGCCTTGCGCTGGGATTCTTGTTTGCGATGCTTGGAGCGTGGCTGGGCGAGAAATACCAGGAGAGTACGCAGAGGTCAGCGTAGCGATGCGGTACTTGGCACAACCGAAGAGCCTCTCCCGGACCGACCGGGGAGGCTCTCGTTTTTTCCGGCCGCACGGCTCGATGACGCAGATCGGCGACCGGAGAATGGAATTCGAATGATTAATCTTCTATCTTTGCAGCAAGCCAACTCATTAACGATCAGCAGCTAGGGCACCATGGCAGGAACGGTCAAGCGTATCGGAATACTGACAGGTGGCGGCGACTGTCCAGGATTGAATGCTGTCATCCGGAGTATCGCAAAGCCTGCGATGTCGTATTTTGGCGCCACGGTCATTGGCGTTGAAGACGGGTTCGAAGGGTTGGTAGAAGGAAGGATGAGGGAACTTACGCCGCGGGAGGTCGGAGGTATCGTGAACCTCGGAGGGACGATCCTCGGCACGTCGAACAAGGGAAACCCGTTCACG
>JBGOVN010000061.1:0-6393 GCA_041478155.1 Bacteroidota bacterium
CGACTTTCACTTTGTTCACGTCTTTTTCGAGCACGCTGATGGCAATTCGGACGTTATCGATGTGCATCAGCATATAGAGGTTCGTGTTGTTCACAGTGACGACTGCCCCCTGGTCCAGAAATCGTTTCGTAACAACGCCGGAGAACGGCGCAGTGATTCTCGCGTATCCCAGGCGCGTTCGTGCGAGCTCGTAGTTTGCCTTCGCCACCTTCATTGCCGCCTCCGCATTGTCCAGATCCTGTCTCGAAACGAGGCTTCGCTCGAAAAGTCCCTTCGTCCGCCGGAACGTTGCGTTGGTATTCTCAAACGTCGCACGCATCTGCAGACTCGTCTGATACAATTCGGTTGAATCGATTGTCGCAAGAAGCTGGTCCTTGCGGACCGACGTGCCGAGGTTGACGAACGTCCGTTCAAGATTCCCCGTGACTTTCGAATAGATCAGCGCTTGCTGACCCGCGACGACGTCACCGTTGAATTTGAGCGTGAAGAGCACCGTCGAGCGGAGCGGTTTTTCGATCCTCACGAGTGGAATGTTCAGCCGACGTGTATCTTTGGAAGAATCACTGACGACAATCTTGTAGCCGACCACAACGACCAAGGCAATGCCGCCGAGAAGCAGGAGAATCGAGCGAGAGGATAGTTTCATATTGGTTGAGCGTTTCTGAACACCGGGTTGAATGCCGCCATATTTCATGAGTGAGATGCGTTTACTTTTTCTGATTCTCCGGTTGTCTCGTTCTTCCCTCCCGCTCATCCATCTCTCTTATATAGTCATCGTAGAGTTTATTCTGCGCGGGCGAGAGAAGCTTGCGGATTTCAACACGCAGGGTATCCCGGATCGAAAGAATCGTCTGCCGATGAACATTCATCCTCTCTCTGTAGATTTCCACAAGCGAGTCGACCTGGCCATTCTGATGCGCATCGAGCTGGACACGTTCCGCAAAGGCTTTTCGAAAATCTGCCTGCGACCTGTGCGTCTGCGGTCCGCGGGAGCCGTACACCGAATAGCAATAGAATCCCCCCGCAAATATGCCGAGGCCAAAACTCAACAAGATCAACAGAACAGTCTTCGTTTTAGGGCTCATGGGAAAACCTCGATTACTTTGAAACGACAGCGAGGAAAACGTCTTGTTTCGAAATCTCAGCCTGCTTCAACAGCACGTGCGTCTCGAGAGAATCGATCAATTCACCCGTGATGCGCCGGTCGAGTGGCAGCGGTTGATTCATTTCATTAAAACTCGTCAGGAAAATGAACGAGAGCACGAGAACCGCCAAAGCAAGGACAACCTTCCGTGCATAGTGCTCAACGCCAAGCCACGAGACAACCTCCAGATCTTCCTGGTCAAGGGAACGGACGATCTCATTCGCAAATCCGTACGGAAGCTCAACGTCAGCGGCAGCCCTGACCTTGGTTCGGATCTCGCCAAGCTCGTACAGTTGCCGGCTGCACTCGGAGCAGGTCGCGAGATGGGCGATCGCTTTGGATTGTTCCTCTGGCGTGAGTTCTCCGTCAAAGTATTGCGATATCGATTCGCTCCATGGATGGAAGTTCATGTTCGTTCCTTGAAATAGTCTTTTAAGAGCGCTCTTAATTCCTCACGCGCTCGAAATAACCTCGACTTAACAGCTTGGAGTGAAATAGTGAGTGTGTCGCTTATTTCCTTGTACGAAAGATCCTGGTATTCTCTCATAACGATAATCTGTCGATGGTCGACGGAAATCTTGCGTAATGCGGCCCTGATCACTTCTTTTTTCTCTTGAGACAGAAGATTATCTGAAGCGAGCTCCTGACGCTTGACCTTACGTTCTTTTTCCAGTGTTCCTTCCGTCAGGAAATCGAGCGAAAGAATACGTTTTGCCTTTTTCTTGCGGATCTCGTCGATGCAGAGGTTTACGGTTATCCGATAGATCCACGAGAAAAACGATGAATCGAATTCAAACCGTGGCAGCGATTTATGAACCCGGATAAACACTTCCTGCGAGACATCTTCAACCTCTTCTCGATTGCCGAGTGTCAGGTAAATGATATTTCCGACCTGGTGCTGATAACGCCGGACGAGTTCCTCGAACGCCTGTTTATTGCCGTTCTGGAACGCGCGAATGAACCTGAAATCCTCTTCTGTCTGCCGGCTGTCTTTCACGAGAATAAACGAACCATAGTACGAAAAGTTTCCTATTCCTCCCGCCTGACCCGCCTGCTGAGTCCCGCAGCCCCGTCAGGGGGAAAAAGAAAAGCCCAACCCTGAGTGGGATTGGGCCCTTCCTCTTGAGCTGGGACGTCCATGAGTCAGTCGATTGCTTCCTGGATAACTCCGCCCCCAAGAAGGTCTTCTCCCTCGTAGAGAACTACGGATTGGCCGGGGGTTATGGCCCGCTTCGGCTCGTCGAATACCACACGTATCCGCCCTTCCGTTTCCGGATACACTGTCGCAGGAGTCGCATCATCTTTGTAGCGCACCTTCCCCTGAACTCGAAGCGGTAGATCCAAACGTCCGATGCCGCTCCAGAGGACATCGGTCGCAAGAAGGCCGCGCCGGTATAACTCCGATTCCGGCCCAATGTGCACAATGTTCGACTTGCTCTCGATCCCTGTCACGTAGACCCGTTGACCGAATGCCCCGACGCCCTTACGCTGTCCAACAGTGTAGAACGGGTACCCTCGATGTGTTCCGACAACTTTGCCGTCCCATACGACTTCGCCCTGAGCCAGCTCTGTTGTCATGGCGGGATCTTGTTCCTTCAGAAACCGGCTGTAGTCATTGTCGGGCACAAAGCAAATATCGTAGCTTTCTTCCTTCGCGGCTGTTCGCAGGCCGTATTTTTCAGCGAGAGCCCTCACCTCGGGCTTGGTTTTCTCGCCAAGCGGGAACATCGTCTTTCTCAGACCCTCTTGACTTACACCCCAGAGAGCGTATGACTGATCTTTTTGAGTAGAGCGAGCCTTCGAGATCACGCAGCGCCCGCGAGCATCATCGAAACGGAGACGCGCGTAGTGTCCCGTTGCAACATATCGCGCCCCCAAGGCTTCTGCCTTACGTAACAATTCGCCCCACTTTATTTCCCGGTTGCAAATCACGCATGGATTCGGCGTCCGCCCCCGGATGTACTCGGAGACAAAATTTTCTATGACGGCTTTCCCGAACGCCTCCCGAAAATCGACAACGTAGTGCGGAATGTCAAGTTTCGCCGCCACAAGACGTGCATCGTGGACAGCTCCCAGGCCGCAACAACTCGCTTCATTCGCGACGTTCCCTCCGACCTCGTCGAAGTCGTACGTCTTCATCGTCACACCGATGACGTCGTACCCTTCCTCCTGCAACAGAGCAGCGGTAACGGAGGAATCCACACCTCCGCTCATGCCGACGACAATAGTCTTCGTGTTCATTGCAATTGAGTCACTCATTAAAACAAAGATACGAAAACTTCCAGGGGATTGCAACGCACGCTGCGAGGGCCGACTTCGGGGGGGAGTTAATGAAGAGTTCGAACTTGCTCCACCGCTTCCTTAAATGTTTGGTATGACTGCTTCCCCAGAAGGAAGAGGTGTTGTTTGCCTTTTGCATCGAAGACAAATGTCGCAGGGATGGCGCCGCTCCACGAGGCATTCAACGTGTTAATAAACTTCTCTGCTGTCGAGAAGCCGTTGATGAATGATTTCATGGCCGCATGGTGGGATTGAAGGAAGGGTATAACTTTTGTTTTGAGATCGTCCGAATCATCGATGCTTACCAATACGACTTGAACATTCTTGTCCTTGTACTCTCTGTCAAGCTTTGCCAGATCGGGGAATTCTTCGACGCACGGAGTGCACCACGTTGCCCACACATTTAAGACCAATATTTTTCCCTTCCGCTCGGCGACGAGCCGGGCGAAGCCTGACTCATCGAGCACTGTAACCTTCGGGCGGCTCTTGGAATCGTCGGCAAAATGAACCGGCGACGGAACCGAGACCCCACCGCCAGCGACATTCCAAGTCAGTAGAAAAGGGAGTATGATACAGTTCAAAGTGTCGTCACTCTCTTAATTGTGCAGCCAAACGCTTTCGTGGTGGATACAGAAACCGGTTTTCCGGCCAGCATCTCGTCCAGCGCATGACGGAGATCCTGAGAGGTCACTTTTGATTCTCTCGAAGAATCGTCGATACGACCGTGGTAAAGAATTTCAAGCCCGGGATTCAGTACGTAGATTTCGGGCGTGGAGGAAGCACCGAGTTTATCGGCGATAACGTTTCGATCGTCCTTGAGTATCGTAAACTCAAAACCCTTGTCGTGCGCGTGTTGTTTGATCTCTTCGACCGATTCCTGCTTGTTCGAGTTAATTCCCACGAAGACGACGCCCTTCCCCTTGTAGTCTTTGTCAAGCGCAACCATGCGCGCGTTGTAGGAATTTGAGACAGGGCATTGTGTCGCTATAAACATGAGAACTACTGCTTTGGCGTCTTTGTAATCAGTAAGAGAGTGTTCGCTTCCGTTGTAGTCACGAAGAGTAAAGTTCTCGACTTTCTTCGCGGAATCGTCTGCGATGAAACCTAAGAACCCGAAACAAACCACGAGAACGATGAGAGAAGAATTCCGAGCCATAGAGGTCCTCCTTATATGAGATGTGTGAACATAAATTAAGATTCCTTGAGTACCAAAAAGGTTTAAATCAATAACGTGCATGCAAGACGATTAAGTTCCCTTCTGCCGTCAATTTGTGCCAAACGGACGTAGGACGAACGAACTCGTCCCGCTCCAGAGGGTCGGAAGGCCTTCGGCGTCCCGGGCTCGCACCCGCCAGTAATACGTATTGGCGCTGAGCGCCGGGGTAACGAGAACGACTGTGTCAACAGTCGCCGAAAGCTCAAGGCTCGAAAAATCCCCGAGATGAGAAAGTTCAACATTATACCCGGAGGATCCAGACTGGAAGCGCCAACGCAATCGAACGCTGGTGGCATTGGTGATGATTCCGCCGTTCTTGGGTCCCAAAAGCGTCGGTGCAAGCAACGGAGAGGTAGCATTCGCCGGCACACTGACCGTGTTCTCCTCCGCATCTCTTCTGCACCTTGTCTGGAGCAGGAGAAGTGCGAGGAAGACTGTGCTGGGGGGGAACTTTCATAGAGTAAAACTCCACTCGCCGGTTGGGAATGCGTTAGAAATCCAGATCAGCTTGAACGCTGAGCCGCGTCTCCACATTGCCGGAAATTTGATTCGATCCAGTTCCGATATTCTTCACGTCAAGGAGAACAGTACTCGAATATTTGGAAGAAATCCAGAGTTGACGGAAAATTTTTAATCTCCCCGTGATATACCAGCGCAAGCCTCGACCGGAAAGAACAGGATCTGCGAAGGAGCCTCGAACATCCGGTTCGAATTCATACACGCGTGAATCGTAGGATTTTGTTTCGAACATACTAATTCTCCCTTCAATGAACGCGAGGTCCGAGACCCGGGACTGAAGCTCCTGATACAACAGGATCCCTGATTCTCGTTCCGCGGACAAGGGATTTTCAACCTCGACAAGTTCGAATCTGCTCCTGAGTGTGATGCGTGACGAAGAATGAAATTCCAGAGTCGTTCTGTAGTTCTGCTGTAACCGGCCACGCAGAACGCTTATGGGCCTTGAGAGGGAATCAGCTTCGACTGTGTTGCTGGGGACGTGGCGGATTCTGGCCTGAACGTCCAGATTGAACCGGCTGGATACTTTCAATTCAGCGAGTATAAAAAAATCGTTCCCTTCGGAAGGGAGATGGATGCTCGGCGTCGGCGCGGGGAACCGGTACTGATCGTAATACATTGTCCATCGTACCCAATCGAACGGCTGAATTCGCACGGCAGCATACAAACCCGATTCGTCGCGCGGCAGATCTATCCCACCGCCAAATCCCACTCCGTGTAAGCTGAAAAACTTTGGCGAAAATTGTCGAACCTGGAATGCAAGCTCGAATGCAGGGACGGGCTGGAGCATGCCTCCGCCGACGAGATTGGCGGTCTTCGATTGATCTGTCGCAACCTCGACGAATAGATCCACTGATCGATTTGTATACGAAACATTTACGCTCCCCAGCGTTTGATGGCCTCCTTCCTCCTCATGTTCGCGTAAGCTGGAAATGGGATGGTCGAATCTTGAAGTATAGCTGGTAAGGCCCAGCATCAATCCATCATACGGGACAGATGATAGACTTATGCCGAGGAGCTGCTCCTGAAGGGAGTTTTTTTTGCGAATTTCATCTTCCGTTCGAAACAGGCCGCTGTTGTACATACTCGTCACCAACCCCAGAGAATCTATCGACGCGTTCCGCATTTTCGAAGAGTAGAATACGGTCAGTCTTGCATCCGGGATAGGGCATTCCACTGCTGCACCCCGGAAAACAATATTTCCATCTGTCGCAAGGTAGGGCCTTAAGCCCTCTCC
>JBGOVN010000304.1:0-2767 GCA_041478155.1 Bacteroidota bacterium
CCACTCCGCTTCGTTGGAGAGTTACCCAAGTTTATTCAATGTCGTTCGGACCGTCCAACCGGATGAATGCTATCATCTTGCGGCTCAGAGTTTTGTAAGTTACTCCTTCGAGGATGAATTCTCCACGTTTAATACCAACATCAACGGGACGCATTACATGCTCTCCGCCGTGAAGGAGCTTGCTCCGAAATGTCGCTTCTACTTCGCCGGTTCGAGCGAGATGATGGGAAAGGTGGCAGAGGTCCCTCAGAATGAATTGACACGATTCCACCCCCGGTCTGCTTACGGAATCTCAAAAGTCGCAGGTTTTGAACTCACGCGAAATTACAGGGAGGCATACGGCCTCCACGCTTCATCGGGAATTCTCTACAATCACGAATCCCCCCGCCGGGGGTTTGAGTTTGTGACCCGGAAGATTACCCACAACGTCGCCAAAATCAAGCTGGGCCTGGCCAAAGAACTACGTCTTGGAAATCTTGAGGCCAAACGTGACTGGGGTCATGCCAAAGACTACGTGGACGCCATGTGGTTGATGCTGCAGGAGCCGAACCCCGATGATTACGTTGCCGCCACGGGAGTTACCCATTCCGTCAAGGAATTCTGCGAACTGGCGTTTGGTCATGTCGGCCTCGACTACAAACGTTACGTCATGGTCGACAAGAACTTCTTCCGTCCGGCTGAGGTCGACGTTCTCCAGGGAGACGCGACAAAGGCAAGGGCAAAGCTCGGTTGGACCCCCCGACATTCATTTGAAGAGCTTGTCCGAGAAATGGTTGATTACGATGTAAAGACGCTGTTCGAGAAAAAGAAATAAAGCGACCATTGACCCTCTCTACCCTTCGCATTTCGACGA
Source organism: Bacteroidota bacterium (assembly GCA_041478155.1). Classification (GTDB taxonomy): domain Bacteria; phylum Bacteroidota; class Ignavibacteria; order UBA10030; family UBA10030; genus JBGOVN01. The sequence goes on from JBGOVN010000304.1 coordinate 854, forward strand.
TATTGCCCGGCTCTCAGTTGTGACAGAAATTACTCCAATCCGACAATCCATCCCGGTTTTTTCGGTCGTCCGCAATTCATTCTTAATCTTCGGCTTCCAGATTTTGACCAAGGCCACGGGATTCATCTCGGCAGTTCTCCTGGCAAACGAACTCGGAACACAACGATTCGGGCTTTATAACTATGGCTTCGCGCTCACGTCACTCTTTATACCTCTCTGCGACATGGGCATGGATATGGTCCTTCTGCGTGACACTTCGCGACGCGAACAGGCACAGACGGAGAAATCTTTTGCCACCGTGCTTGGAGGAAAAACCCTTCTCGGCCTGATTGTGTTCGTTCTGATTACCGTCACCGCCGCTATCCTGGAATCAGCCGGAACAGAAAATTTTTTTCTTGTTCTCCTCACAGGGGCCGTTATTATTCTCCGCACATTTTGGACGAGTTTCAATGCCGTATTTCGCGCCGTTAATCGCGTATGGTTGGAGGCTTGGATCTATACAACGGCCCGCGTAGGCGAGTTTGTCGTCACCATCATCGCCATTCTGACACACGAGTCCCTCATGCTTCTCCTGTCAAGCCTCATCGTTGTTAATCTGGCGGCAGTGCTCTACAGTTTTGTATTTATCAGAAAACGCTTGTTCCACGCCAAGGTCTCTTTTTCGGTTCAATCGATAGTGTCAGCGTTGCATGAGTCTCTTCCATTTGCGCTCACGACGATATTTGTTGCTGTGTATTTCAATTTTGACACTGTCCTGGTCTCCAAGCTCGTTGGCAATGAAGCTGCCGGTATTTACCGCGCCGCCTACAACCTTATTCTTCCCCTCATGATGGTCACGGCTTCCGTCACAGGCGCCGTTTTTCCGTTTGTCAGCCAGGGGTTTCGGGCTCGTCCGGAAGAGGTTGCACGGGTTATCCAACAGAGTTCATCGTATCTCCTGATGGCCGGAATGCTCATCGCCGTCACAGGTTTTGTTTGTGCCAACGATATCGTACAATTTCTCTTTTCGCCGGAATACGCGGCTTCAGGAATCTGCCTGTCCATTCTCGTGTGGTTTCTGCCTATCGTGTTCCTGACTAATCTTTTTGGAAACGTCCTGGGAGCCATGGATCAGCAACCCTTTGTCCTTAGGGTTGTCGTCATAAATGTCATTTTCAGCGTGACAGCGGATTTCGTGTTGATACCGAAGTATGCACAAATCGGTGCTTCGCTCGCAACGGTAGCAACCGAGACGCTCGGCCTTTTCCTCCTGACTGGGAGAATTCGGAAATCAGTGGGAAATATATTCCTTCCCCTCTTACTACCGAAACTCGCCCTCGCTTCAGCCTCGACCGTTGTTTTTCTCCTTCTCGTACCATCCCTGTGGCTCCCCTTCAAGCTGGCGTCAGCAGTCGTGATTTTTGCCGGAACGTTGCTTATCACCGGCGCTATTTCAATAGCCGCTTTGAAACATTCAATGCTATCGGATGAACCTAAGTATTTGCAATGAAAACGCCGTCATTCGGCTCGTGACGGCTCAACGTAGCCACCCACAAAAAGAACAATGCGCATTGCAATAGACGGAAGGCTAATTATCGCCTCTCGCTCCGGCGTCGGCACCTACGCCGAGCGAATCGTTCGTTCTTTGCTCCGGATCGACCGCGTAAATGAATACATTCTTTTCCTCGTCGAGCCAAACCCTCAACTTGAGGCACCAAACCTTTCAAAGGTCATGATCGAGGGATACGATCGCAAGATTTTTAACCGCTGGTGGGAGAACGTCTTGCTTCCGAAATATCTACGGCAGCAACACGTTGATGTGTTTTTCTCTCCCGGATACACTCTACCCGTCGTCCGTCGATTCCGCTCCGTCGCTTCGTATCTTCCGCTTCCTCGAGCATGGAGATCGTTTTTCCAAGCCCTCGATACTGTTAA
>JBGOVN010000283.1:0-2991 GCA_041478155.1 Bacteroidota bacterium
AAGGGCCGGGGGAAAAACTGTTCAAGGCCGTTAACAGAAAGCTCGGCAAACTTCCGATTATTGCAGAAGACCTCGGCTTGATGACCCCTGAAGTCATCGCTCTTAGAGACCAATTTCAATTTCCCGGCATGAAGGTTCTCCAGTTTGCTTTCGCGGATGGGCCGGAGAATGCTTTCCTCCCGCACAACTACTCGCCGAACTGCGTCGTCTATACCGGCACACACGATAACGATACCACGCAGGGATGGTATCGCTGCGCGACGGAACGGGAAAAGAACTTTCTGAGACGATATACAGCCAGCAACGGGGAAGAAATCAATTGGGTGCTGATTCGGCTTGCGTTTCAATCCGTCGCCGATATCGCCATCGTTCCGTTTCAGGACGTCCTTGGCCTCGGGCAGGAACATCGCATGAACCTCCCGGGCACCTCTACCGGAAACTGGGAATGGCGATTTACATGGGATATGGTTCAGCCCCAACATGCTCTGAAAGTCTACGAACTCTCCGCACTCTCGGGCCGCTCGAGACCCGAACGACTCGGATTGCCCGATTATCCCCACGGGCAATCGAAACCCTGACGGGTAATCAACCCTTCACGGAACGCCAAGTTTGATTGCCGACGGGGCGCCATCGAACCCCCATTACGTTGTCATTAAAATTGTCAAGAGGATGAACAATAAAGAGAAAAAAAAGCCAGAACCTCAGGAAATGAACGCGTCAGGGCAGGATGACCTTAACGTCCTCATGGTGAGACGCAGAGAAGAGCTCGAAGAGTTAAGAAAACTCGCGATCGAACCCTATCCGTATGCGTTCGACCGCAATGCGTTCTCTCGCGAAGTTATCGATGCGTTCAGCGATGAAGCCCCGCAGCGTACCGTGTCGGTCGCAGGACGGATCATGTCGATTCGTCGAATGGGGAAGGCATCGTTCTGTCACATTCAGGACTCTCACGGGAGGATTCAAGCCTATCTCAAGAAAGATGACCTTGGTTCCATCTACGATGCGTTCCGGCTTATGGATATCGGAGACATCGTCGGAATCAAAGGATTCGTGTTCCGGACGAAGATGGGAGAAGTCTCAATCCACGCTCAGGAAATGACTCTGCTGACAAAATCGCTGCGCCCGCTCCCGGTCGTCAAAGAGAAGATCGCCGATGACGGTCAGAAAACTGTTTTCGATCCGTTCTCCGATAAGGAACTCCGATATCGCCAGCGCTACGTCGACCTGCTTGTCAGTCCCCACGTACGCGAGGTATTCGTCAAGAGGTCGAAGATGATCCAAACAATCAGAACCTACTTCGACCGTCAGGGGTATCTGGAAGTCGAGACGCCCGTGCTGCAGCCAATCTACGGCGGTGCCTCTGCGAGGCCATTTAAGACCCATCACAACGCGTTGGATATCGACTTGTTCTTGCGGGTGGCCGATGAGCTGTACCTCAAGCGCCTTCTCGTCGGTGGGTACGACGGAGTGTACGAGATTGCCAAGGACTTTCGCAACGAAGGTATGGACCGGTCGCATAATCCGGAATTTACAATGCTGGAACTGTATGTGGCCTTCAAAGATTACCGTTGGATGATGGAGTTGGTGGAACAGCTTATTGCAGAAGTTGCGACCGCGGTGACCGGAAGCCCCGTCGCCGAGTTTGGTGCAATCAAGATTGATTTTACTCCGCCATGGCGGCGGCTCACGATGTTCGAGGCGATTAAGGAATATGCTGGAACGGACCTTCGCGGTAAGTCAGAGAATGAGCTGAAGACGATTGCAAGAGAATTGCATATTGAAGTTGAACCGAAGATGGGCGTCGGCGCACTTATCGACGCGATCTTTAACGGGAAGGTAGAGCCGCATTTGATTCAACCGACGTTCATCACCGACTATCCCGCAGAGATGTCTCCGCTTGCAAAGAAACATCGAACGGAATCCGGTCTCGTGGAACGATTTGAGGGAATCGTCAACGGTCAAGAAATCTGTAATGCATTCTCCGAATTGAACGACCCTCTCGACCAACGGGCGCGCTTCGAAGACCAGATGAAACTTCGAGCCCGCGGCGACGAAGAAGCTCAAGTTCTCGACGAAGATTTTCTCCGCGCGCTGGAATACGGTATGCCCCCCGCGGCAGGACTCGGCATCGGCATCGACAGGTTGACAATGCTCCTGACGAACCAGGAGTCAATCCGGGACGTTATGCTCTTCCCGCAGATGAAGCCGGAACGGTAGGCAAGAGGAATGTCGTGGCAATCCGAATATCCGTCCAATGATATAGTGAGAGAACCTGCGACGACATTGATTGCCTGGTGTGTTCTCACACAAATTTCCTACAACAAAACCCTTCCCACCTACAGCTTGACATTGTTTCGTGAAATAACAATCTTGTGTAAATGTAATTATTGAAAGGGGGACCACTCAGACCTTTTGTTACACCTTCCTGTTTTCTACTTCTACTTCGCGCCACATGTCAACTGTTGAATGTCGATTTCATCAGAAGGAAGACGCTTGTCCTCTACTCAGCGTCGTAAGTCCATGCACTCGGTTTTGAGAGTGATACATCGCATTTTCCAAGCGGCCGCTCGAGTGTCCCTCGTGCCGTTCCTGCTCTGCTGTCTGACCTTTCGGGGGTCGTGCGAGGAGAGCCTTCCCGCCCGTCTCGATCCGGCCAATGTCTTAAAAGGAAAGGTTCGCGGCTCGTACGTTCTCGCATCGAACGACAATTCGATGCACGTGCAGTTTGTTATAACCAACGCGTACGATGAAACACTCGATGGCTATGCGGCTATGTTGGGGGATCTGGAAATCATCCTTGCCCGCAGTCCTTCGCATAAGAGATCATTTCATCTGACCGCGGCGAACATTGTCCATGCTTCTCGGTACAATGCTAACAGCGGAAACTTAACGATCGACCCGGGAGATTCATTAATCCTCGGAGTTCAATGGGACTTCGTTGACGATAATGGAGACGATTTGCGTCAGGACGTGTTTCACTATACTGTCGAT
>JBGOVN010000012.1:0-11638 GCA_041478155.1 Bacteroidota bacterium
CAACGCCAACGACGATCAGGAGACTTGTTCCGCCGAAGAACGATGCAAATCCCGGCGTGATATTCATTTTGACCATAGCTGTGGGGAGGATCGCTATGAGGGCGAGGAAAATCGAACCCGGAAGAGTAATCTTCGTCAGAATATTATCGACGAAGTCCGCCGTATGCGTGCCAGGCCTGATTCCCGGAATAAATCCCCCTTGTTTTTTCATGTTGTCTGCAACATCCTTGGGATTGAACGCGATCGCCGTATAAAAATATGTGAAGAAAACGATCATCAACCCGTACACCGTTGAATATGTCCAGGACATCGTTCCGAACCAGTTGCTGCTTAACTCGGACACGAACTCGCTATCCGGGAAGAACGAGAACACAATCTGGGGAAGGAACATGATCGCTTGCGCAAAAATTATCGGCATGACACCCGCCGTGTTGACGCGCAGCGGTATATATTGTGTGACGCCGCCGTAGACCTTTCTCCCGACAACCCGTTTCGCGTACTGGACTGGGATTCTCCTCGTCCCCTGGGTAATGAGGACGACTCCCGCAATGATGAGAGTCATGAGTCCAAAGATGACGAGCTCCACGATCAAATTCCTGGTTCCCGCACGAACGAGCTGAAGTTCGTCAAGAACTGCGTGCGGAAAGCGTGCAATAATGCCGATGAAGATGATGAGCGAAATCCCGTTTCCGATGCCGCGCTCTGTGATCTGTTCTCCAAGCCACATCATGAAGATTGTCCCGGCCGTCAGGATAATAACCGTGCTTAACGAGAAGCCAAATCCTTGAACCTCGAGCGGTACGATAGGACCGGAGGGTGTATTCGTGTGGACAAGCTTGACAACAACCCCGCTGGCTTGTAACATGGAGATGAAAACCGTGCCGTATCGAGTGTACTGGGTAATCTTCTTTCGCCCGTCTTCGCCCTCCTGTTGCAGCTTCTGGAAGTAGGGAATTACAGCACCCAGCAGCTGAATGACGATCGATGAGCTGATATACGGCATGATGCCCAGCGCAAAGACTGCCGCATTGCTGAAAGCACCGCCGACAAACAAATCATACAGCCCGAACAGCGTATTTTCCGAGGACCGGCGGATCGTATCGGCAAGCAGACTCGAGTTCACACCGGGCAGGGTAACGTGCGAGCCAATTCGAACGACGATCAGCAACGCCGCGGTAAAAAACAACCTCTCCCGAAGTTCCTGAATCTTGAAAATGTTTGTGAACGTCTCGGTCAGTTTGCTCATTACTTCGCGTCGGGCTTTGCTGTCTGAGAAAGAATCGTCGCCTTTCCTCCCGCAGCCTCAATCTTTGTAACTGCCGATTTGCTGAACGCGTGCGCAGCGACCTGAAGAGTCGTTTTCAGTTCGCCATCGCCGAGAATTTTCACGGGGTCGTTTTTCTTTGAAATTGCGCCTGCACCGTAGAGAACCTCCGGATTAACAATGTTACCCGGAATCTTCTTTTTCTCCACGAGTTGCGCCAACGTTTCTACGTTCACGATCTGAACCTCGATTCGGTTACGGCTCGTGAACCCGAACTTGGGGATGCGTCGCGTGAGGGGCATCTGGCCACCCTCGAAGCCCATCCTGAATTTGTGTCCGGAACGGGCCTTTGCCCCCTTGTGTCCCTTGGTAGCAGTTCCCCCATGTCCGGACCCCTGACCGCGTCCGATTCGCTTCGTCTTCCTCCGCGAACCTTTTGCCGGCGAGAGGTTACTGAGAATATCCTTTGTCATTACTTCACCTCTTCGACAGTCACAAGGTGCCGCACGGCATTGATCATCCCGCGAATCTGGGGCGTATCATTCTTGATCACCGTATAGTTCGGACGGCCCAGACCAAGCGCTTCGATCGTCCGCTTTGCGTTCTCGAGTTCATCGATCACACTGCGCGTCTGTGTAATTTTTATTTTCCTGGCATCAGCCATGATGTTCAATCACTCTCTCTACTGAAATAATTCCGTCAGGGAAATTCCCCGACGCGCCGCAACTGTCCTTGCGTCCGAGAGACTCAACAGTGCCTTGATCGTCGCTTTGACGACGTTATGGGGATTGGAAGAGCCCATTTGTTTGGTGAGAACGTCTTTTATCCCTGCCGATTCAAGGACGGCACGAACTCCGCCTCCAGCGATTAACCCCGTTCCTGGTGATGCGGGTTTGAGCAATACTTTTCCGGCTCCAAATTTTCCTATAACCGCATGCGGAATCGTCCCTTTTACGATTGGGACTTTGTAGATGACCTTCTTTGCGTCGTCGACGCCTTTTGCGATCGCGTCAGCAACCTCGTTCGCTTTGCCGAGACCGATGCCGACGTGCCCGTTACCGTCGCCCACGACCACGATGGCGTTAAAGCTAAACCTCCGACCGCCTTTCACAACCTTCGCAACACGATTCACGTGAACCAGACGCTCTTTGAGCTCCAGTTCGCCGGCCTTCAGTCTTGCCATTGGGTCTTTTCGCATTCACCCGCCTAGAATTTGAGTCCGCCCTCTCGCGCACCGTCCGCAATCGCTTTGATGCGGCCGTGGTAGAGGTAGCCGTTTCTGTCGAAAACTACTTCTTTAATATTCTTCTCAAGAGCCTTTTTTGCCGCCGCAACGCCAACGAGCTTGAAGAGCTCCATCGGTTTCGAGACTTTCTTTGCTTCGTCACGCAATTCCTTGGCAAGCGACGATGCGGAGACTAATGTTTTTCCCGTCGAATCGTCGATGATCTGTGCGTAGACATGTTTCAAGCTTCGGTACACGGTCAATCGCGGACGAACCAGCGTTCCCGCAATCTTCTTGCGTATCCGCTCTCGTTTCTTTCGGTACCGTTCTTTTGTATTGTTCTGAATCATACCGTTTCTCGCATCCTCGTTGCTTGGTTACTTTGTGCCCGTCGCTGCAGCGGCCTTGCCTGCTTTTCGGCGGATATACTCACCCTCGTATTTGATCCCTTTGCCTTTGTACGGTTCGGGAGGCCGGAACGACCGAATCTTGGCAGCGACGAGTCCAACGAGCTGCTTATCGACGCCGCTAATGATAACATTGGTTTGAGTGGGAGCTTCGAGCTTCACTCCCTCCGGCGGACCGAACAAGATGGGATGGCTGTAGCCGATCTGGAGGTTCAGCTTCTTTCCCTTCATCTCCGCTCGATAGCCAACGCCAACAATTTCAAGCTTCTTCGAGTATCCTGATGTAACGCCAACAACCATGTTTTGAATCAAGGCACGCCATAATCCGTGCAAGGCTTTCTGTTTTTTCTCATCAGACCCCCGTTTCAGCAGCACTGCCTGATCGTTGACCTCGACGCTGATATTCGGATGAACATTCGCTGAGAGCTCGCCTTTCGGTCCCTTGACCGAAACAGTTCCGCTCGACGCCGTCACAGTGACGCCTTTCGGGATTAGAACTGGTTTTCTACCTATTCGCGACACTGGACCTTCTCCTCACCGTTTGGCTACCAAATGTATGCAACAATTTCACCGCCGAGCTTTTGTTTGCGTGCCTGGGAATCAGTCATGACTCCCTTCGGCGTTGAAACAATCGCAATGCCAAGCCCACCGAGCACCCGTGGCAGAGCATCGGCGCTGCGGTACTGGCGTATTCCAGGCTTGCTGACCCGTCGCAGACCGGTGATCACCGGCTTGCCGTTGTTGTACTTCAGATTAATTCGAATGACGCCCTGTTTCTTATCCTCAAGGAGGGCGAAGTCGCCAATGTACTTTTGGTCGAACAGGAGCTTCGTTAGCGCTTTTTTCATGCTCGATGCAGGGACGTCAACGCGTCGGTGCTTCGCTTTTGCGGCGTTCCGTAACCTCGTTAAGAAATCAGCAATGGGGTCTGTCGTTGTCATTCAGTATTCTTTCTCAGAGTCTTTACCAGCTGGCCTTGCGGACGCCGGGAATCTTGCCGTCGAGAGCCATTTGGCGGAAACAAATCCGGCAGAGACCGAACTTTCTGTAAAAGGCGCGCGCGCGACCGCAAACGCCGCATCGATTATGCTGACGCGTTTTGAACTTCAGCGTTCTCTTTGATTTTACAATCATTGCTAGTCGTGCCAAGCGTGCTCCTTCCTGATTCGTCGTTTATGCGGTTGGCGCGGTTGTCGGTTGAACAACGTCCTGGCGTTTCACGAACGGCATGCCCATTTCTTTGAGCAACTCGTATGCTTCAGGATCCGACTTTGCCGTTGTCACGAACGTTATGTCCATGCCGCTAATACGCGTCACCCTGTCAACGTCGATTTCAGGGAAGATGATCTGTTCCTTGACACCGATCGTGCAATTTCCGTGACCGTCAAACGCTTTATCGGAAATACCTCGAAAATCACGCACGCGGGGGAGGGCAATGCTGATGAACCTATCGAGAAACTCGTACATATGTGCGCGGCGAAGCGTGACTCGACAGCCGATCGGAAGATTCTCCCGCAGTTTGAAATTCGAGATCGCTTTCTTCGAGCGGGTAATGGCAACTTTTTGACCCGTGATCGTTTCAAGATCGTGGACTGCCGCATCGAGTAGTTTCGCATCCTGCGTTGCCTGACCGACGCCGACGTTGATCGCGATTTTGTTCAACCTGGGCACTTGCATCGTGCTCTTGTACTGGAACCGCTTCATGAGGGAGGGGACGACAATTTTCTTGTAATGATCATGCAGCCTCGGGGGGACGCCTTTTTCCTGGACGCCCGTTTCCTTCGGCTGCGCACTTCCCTTTTCTGCTTTTTCTTTTTTCGGAACCTTCGGAGTTTTCGGTTTTGGTGTTTTTTCTTCAGCCATAATTTTTCCTAAAACATCTCGCTGCACTGCCTGCAGAGGCGCATCGTCTTTTTCCTGTTACTCGCCGGGTCTGTTACATGTGCGTGGCCAACGCGAGTAGCCTTTGCGCATTTCGGGCAAACAACCATAACGTTCGAAGCGTGGATTGAACCCTCTTTTTGCACGATGCCGCCCTGGGGATTCTTTTGCGACGGACGCGTATGACGTTTGACGATGTTGACATTCTCAATAATCACCCGATTCCGGTCGGGAAACACTTTCAAAACTTTTCCCTGTTTGCCAACCGAGTTACCAGCAACAACCAACACTGTGTCGTTTTTATGAACGTGGAGATTCTGTGCCATAGTTTTTAGAGGACTTCCGGAGCCAAGGAAATAATCTTCATGAATTGACGTTCGCGCAACTCGCGTGCAACCGGTCCGAAGATACGGGTTCCCCGCGGTTCGCCTTGCTCGTTGAGAAGGACTGCAGCGTTTTCGTCGAAACGAATATACGAGCCATCCTTGCGCCGTATTTCTTTCTTCGTACGGACGACAACGGCGCGCGCCACGTCTCCCTTTTTCACAGGCGCACCCGGGATTGCCGCCTTCACGGCAACAACGATCAAATCACCGACCGTTGCATATCGTTTGTCGTGACCGCCAAGCACTCGTATGCATCGAATTTTCTTTGCGCCTGAATTATCGGCGACAACTAAGTTCGTCTCTTCTTGAATCATAGGTTAACCTGAGAACCCCCGATGCTTTATTTCGCTTTTTCCACGATTTCAACAAGACGCCAGCGTTTCCTCTTGCTCAGCGGGCGCGTTTCCATTACCCTCACGAGGTCACCGACACCTGCTTCATTTTTTTCGTCGTGTGCCATTAACGTTGACGTCAGCGTAAAATATTTCTTGTAAAGCGCATGAGACACTTTCCTTTCGAGGGCGATCACGATGCTCTTCTTCATCTTATTGCTGACCACCTTGCCGACGCGAACCTTGCGCTGTCGTCGTTCAGTCGTTTTCGTCGTTTCTGTCGTCATGGGCATATCCTACTTCTTCGTCCCGGCAGCGGCCTGTTGCTGCACCGGCGTTTGTTTCCGTTCGGTGAGAATTGTCCTGATGCGCGCGATGTCTCTGCGGATCTGTCCGATCTTCATCGGGTTTTCCAGCTGGCCTATGACTTTTTGAAACTGGAGATGGCCGAGGTTTTCCTGTTCATCCTGGATTCTCTTTTTCAACTCTGCATCAGAGAGCTGTCGTATTTCGTGCGCTTTCATAAGAGATCCTCTATCCTTCGTAGTCGATTCGACTGACAAACTTTGTCTTGATCGGAAGCTTGTGTTTTGCAAGTTTCATTGCCTCGGCTGCAAGTTGCCTGCTTACGCCTCCGAGTTCGAAGAGAATTCTGCCTGGTTTCACGACAGCAACCCAAAACTCCGGAACACCTTTGCCGCTACCCATCCGCGTTTCTGCGGGCTTCTTCGTGACAGGTTTATCCGGAAAAATTCTGATCCAGACCTTGCCCTCACGCTTCATCATCCGCGTGAGCGCCACACGAGAAGCTTCGATCTGCCTCTGGGTGATCCAGCCCGGCTCCAATGCTTTGAGCCCAAAATCGCCAAACGCAACCGAAGCGCCTCGGGTCGCCTTCCCCCTCATCCGTCCTCGCTGAGCTTTTCGGAATTTTACTCTTTTCGGCATTAACATAGGTCAACGTCCTTACGATCGAGTCATCGTGCCGAGGATTTCGCCCTTGCAGATCCAGACCTTGACACCGATCGCTCCGTAGATCGTGTGGGCCGTTGCCCCTGCATAGTCAATGTCCGCCCGCAACGTCTGCAGCGGAATGCGTCCCTCTTTGTACTGCTCGGTGCGCGCAATTTCTGCACCACCCAGCCGCCCGCCGCATTTGACGCGAATGCCTTCCGCCCCCATGCGCATCGAGGCCGTGATCGCCTGCTTCATCGCGCGACGGAATGAAATTCTTCCCTCCAACTGGCCGGCAATTGTCTCCGCCACCAGATAGGCATCCAATTCGGGACGCTTGATTTCATGGATTAAAATCTTGACTTCCTTGAGTGTTACTTTCTTCAACTCTTCTTCGAGCTGGGCAATCTCTTTTCCGCTTTTCCCGATGACAATCCCGGGCCGGGAAGTATGGATCGTTATGACAGCTCGCTTCGGCGTGCGGTCGATTTGGATTCTGGAAATTCCGGCTTTCTTCAGCCTATTACGCACATAGTTGCGCACGACCAGATCTTCCTGCAGCTTGCTGGCAAAACTCTTGTCGTCATACCAGTTTGCGTCCCATGCTCGAACGACTCCGAGCCGAAATCCGTTAGGATGTGTTTTTTGACCCAAGTGATCCTCCGACTAACCGGCAGCTGCGGTTTTCGATGAAGCAGTTTTCGTTTTCGACTCTGCCGTTTTTTTCTTCGGCTCTACGGCTTTTGTTTTGGATTCGAGTTTCTTAGGGGCAGACGCCGAAACTTGTGCGGCTGCTTCCTTCTGCGCTACTATAATAGTAATGTGGTTCGAACGTTTCCGAACTCGAAATGCCCGTCCCATCGGAGCGGGAAGCACCCTTTTCTGCATCGGTCCGCCGTCAACAAACGCCTCTTTCACAATCAAACCTGTCGTCTCGACACGTCCGGCTTCATCTTTGTTCTGGAGGTTCGAGATCGCAGAACGAAGTACTTTCTCCGCCGTCTTTGCGGCGTGTTTGGGAACAAAGTGCAGGACGCTCAATGCTTCTTCGACGCCTCGCCCCCGAATGAGGTCGATGACCAGCCTCATCTTTCGAGGGGAGGTTCCGACAAATCTATTAATTGCCTTTGCTTCCATGACTCTGCTTGGTTGCTCCTTATGCCGGTGTCGTCGTTACTTCAGTCTTGATTCCCGGATGTGCCCGGAAGATGCGCGTCGGAGCAAACTCGCCGAGTTTGTGCCCGACCATCGCCTCGTGGACATAGACTGGTATGAACTTGTTACCGTTGTGAACCGCAAATGTATGGCCAACGAACTCAGGAATGATGGTGCATGAACGCGCCCAAGTCTTGACGACCCGCTTCTGGTTCGACTTGTTCAATGACTCGACTTTCTGCAGCAATTTCTTGTCCACATAGGGACCTTTCTTAATTGAACGGCTCATGAGTGTCGGCGCTTATTTTCGTCGTTTAACAATGTATTTGTTGGATTGATTCTTCCGCTTTCTTGTCTTCAGACCTTTTGCGTACTGTCCCCACGGAGACTCCGGATGTTGCCAGCCTCCTCCGCTTTTCGATTTTCCTTCTCCGCCACCCATCGGGTGGTCCACCGGATTCATTGCCATCCCGCGCGTTTGAGGTCGAATTCCCAGCCAGCGAAAACGTCCTGCCTTGCCGTAGCTTATGTTCTCATGGTCGGTATTGCCGACGACACCGATCGTCGCGTAACACTTTCCAGGAATCTTTCTGACCTCACCGGAAGGCAACTTCAGCGTAACAAATTCTCCCTCTTTCGCCATCAGCTGGATCGAGTTCCCCGCACTGCGACCGAGTTGACCACCCTTGCCTGGCTTCATCTCAACGTTGTGTACGAACGTAGACGAAGGAATATTTTCAAGAGGCAGAGCATTGCCGGTCACGATATCGACTGACGGCCCCGCAGCCACCGTTATGCCGACCTTCAATCCGTCCGGAGCGAGGATGTATCTCTTCTCACCGTCCGGATACTGGATGAGGGCGATTCTGCATGAACGGTTGGGGTCATATTCAATCGACGTGACTGTTCCTGCGACATTTCGCTTGTCTCTCTTAAAGTCGATGACTCGATACTGACGCTTGTGGCCCCCGCCCCGATGCCGCGACGTAATGCGGCCGAGATTATTACGCCCACCCGATTTTTTCAGCGGCCTGACAAGAGCTTTCTCGGGGGTCGTTTTCGTTACCTCCTCGAACGTCGAGATCGAATAGAATCTCGTCGCAGGAGTCATCGGTCTTAGTTTTCTAATGGCCATAGATGTCGAACGTCGTTAGACGGTCCCGAAGTAGTCGATCTTATCCCCTTCTTTCAGGGTTACAACAGCTTTCTTCCACATCCTTGTCCTTCCCTGGAATCGTCCCTGCCGAGTCAGCTGAGTTTTCTTTTTTCCCCGAACATGTGAAGTTCGGACACTGAGCACCGTCACGTTAAATTTTTTCGCGACCGCTTTACTTATTTCAATCTTGTTTGCCGCAGGCGCGACTTCGAACGCATATTGGCGCACGTCCTGGAGTGCGGTCATTTTTTCAGTGATAATCGGTCGGACAAGAATTCCAGCCATAGCCTTGAGTCCTAGTTCTTGAACGATTGTTCGAGAACGCTCAAGGCGCTCTTCTGGATGAGGAGAACCTGGCTGCTGAGAATCTCGAATGTCGAGGCCTTGTCGGCTTCGCGAACATGCAACGTCGGGATATTCCTACCCGATTTGTACAGCAACTGGTCCGCCTTACTCGTTAAGAGCAATGTTTTCTTTTTACTGAGCGAGAGTGCCTTCAGAATGCCGGCTACGTACTTCGTGCGGGCCGCCTCGACGCTGAAATCCTCAACAACAACGACCGCGTTATCCTTCGCCCTGTAGCTGAGGGCTGATTTTCGAGCGAGCTTCTTCACTTTCGTAGGAAGCTTCACCACGTAGTCGTGGGGATGAGGACCGAAGATCGAACCACCGCCAACCCAGAGGGGTGATCGCGTCGAGCCAGCTCGCGCCCGTCCAGTCTTTTTTTGCTTGAACGGTTTCTTCCCTCCACCTTGCACCTCATTGCGCGGTTTCACCTTGTGCGTTCCTTGGCGCTGATTGGCCTGAATGCTTCGCACCGCCATGTAGATTGCATGGTCGTTCGGTACGATGCCGAAGATCGATGTATCGAGGGTGACTTTTTCACCGCTCGGCGATCCGTCTGTCTTATAGACATCGACTTGCAAAGACATCATTCCTTCAACGGCCATGTTAGTTACTCTTCACAATTTCGAGATATCCATTGATGGCCCCCGGAACCGAGCCCTTGACAATCAGGATATTGGATTCCGGAATGACCTTTACGACTTTGAGATTCCTCACGGTAACATTTTCAAATCCCATGCGTCCACCCATTCTCATGCCTTTGAAGACTCGCGAAGGGAAGGAACTTGAGCCAATCGAGCCCGGGGCGCGTACGCGGTCTGACTGCCCGTGTGTCGTCATGCCGACGCCGCCGAAATGATGGCGCTTGACAACTCCTTGGAAACCGCGTCCCTTCGATTTTCCAATCACGTCGACGATATCGCCTTTGGCGAAAATATCTACTTTGATTTCCGCACCGGGCGCCAGTGAAGCACCGTTAAACTTGAACTCGCGCATCAGACGGAGGAGTTTCGAGCCCGCCTTGGCAAAGTGCCCCTTCAACGGTTTGTTGACAAGGCGCTCTTTCTTCTCGTCGAATCCGAGTTGAACGGCGTCGTAGCCGTCCTTTTCCCCGGTCTTTACCTGGATGACGTAGCACGGACCTGCTTCGATGACTGTGCAGGGAACCGCCTCACCGTTCTCATCGAACAAGCTTGTCATTCCAATCTTCTTACCTAAAATGCCACTCACAGTTATACTCCTTGCTATGCCCTCGAGGACGATGAACAGCGATTTCGTTCCCCGAAGCGGCCAAGAATGTTCAGCTCAACCGCCGCTGCTACACTTTAATTTCGACGTCGACGCCCGCCGGCAATTCCAGCTTCATCAGCGAATCGACTGTCTTGGTTGTCGAATTGAGAATATCAATCAAGCGCTTGTGAGACCGGGTTTCAAATTGCTCCCGCGATTTCTTATCGACGTGCGGGGAGCGGTTCACCGTATAAACGCTCCGCTTCGTCGGCAAGGGTATCGGACCCGATACCACGGCCCCGGTTGACTTCACCGTCTTAATGATCTTCTCAGCCGATTTGTCGATGAGACTGTGGTCGAAGGATTTCAGCTTGATTCTTATTTTTGTACCTGCCACGGTGTTGCTCCCTTCATTATCCACGCTCCCGGGCGAAAACGACCGGGTGGGCGCGGGGACGCGAACTGATTCTTACTCGAGAATTTTAGTGACGACTCCGGCACCGACAGTGCGGCCGCCTTCGCGGATGGCAAAGCGGAGACCGTCTTCCATAGCTATTGTGGAGATCAGCTCAATGTTCACAGCATCAAGGTTATCACCCGGCATGACCATTTCCACACCGCTCGGCAACGTCACAACACCCGTGACGTCGGTCGTGCGAAAATAGAATTGGGGACGATACCCGGTGAGAAACGGAGTATGGCGTCCGCCTTCTTCCTTCTTCAAGACGTAGACTTGTGCAGTGAATTTCTTGTGCGGGGTAATCGAACCCGGTTTCGCGATAACCATTCCACGTTCCAAATCGTTTTTCTCGACGCCACGCAGGAGCAATCCGGCGTTGTCGCCGGCCATGACTTCGTCAAGTTCCTTTCGGAACATCTCAGCACCTGTGACAACACTCTTCTTGTGGGCGCCAAGACCGACGATTTCAACTTCATCACCGACTTTGCACTTTCCGCGTTCTACACGTCCCGTGCCGACGGTACCGCGGCCGGTAATCGAGAAGACGTCTTCGATCGGCATGAGGAAGGGTTTCTCGATTTCGCGTTTCGGGATCGGAATGTACGAATCGACGGCATCCATCAACTCATAAATGCATTTCATCGCCGGATCATCCGGGCTGGAGCCGGGACGCAGCGCGGCTTCCATTGCTTTTAATGCGGAACCACGAATGATCGGAATCTCATCGCCGGGAAACTCGTACTTCTTGAGCAAGTCGCGAAGCTCGAGTTCGACGAGGTCCAGCAATTCCTTATCGTCAACCGCATCGACCTTATTCATGAACACAACGATTCTGGGCACGCC
>JBGOVN010000152.1:0-4397 GCA_041478155.1 Bacteroidota bacterium
ACCTATACCTGCTTTTTCTCCTTACCTACCCCCTTTCACTTCTCACCTTTCACCTCTCACTTTTCACTTCTCACTTTTCACCTCTTACTTCCCGCCTCTCTCATTAACATCCCAAACCTCAACCCCCTGTCGCTCACCGCGATTTTGCGCAGGCGTAGGCGCTTCATCGCCTCCAGGAGTATCAGCATTCCCGCAAGGAGTATGTCCGCCCGTTCAGGAAGAACTTGGGGGACTTGTTTTATTTCATCCAACGTCTTCGTACGAAACGAGTCGTAGATTCTCTGAACAGTCTCGAAGGTCAAGAGGTGACCGCTCACTTTTGTCCGGTCGTAGACCGGAAGTTGGAGGTCGATCGCTGCCAGCGTTGTCAACGTCCCTGCGACGCCGATCGCGTACGTCGAATCGTGAACTTTGCCTAATACGCCCAGCACCCGCCGTACTTCTTCCGTGGCGCGAACCAGGCTTTCTGCCGCTGGAGGCGAGGTTTTTAGAATTCGCTCCGTCAATCGGACGGACCCAACATCGAGGCTCTGTCCGGACAGAACGTTCGTATTCTTCCCCAGCGTCAATTCTGTGCTCCCCCCGCCGATATCAAGCACCGCGAAGTCTTGTTCCTTCCGTGGATCGAGAAATTCCGAGACGGCTCCGATGAACGTCAATTCGGCCTCCTCGCCGCCGCTCAGGACCGTTATCTCGATTCCGAGTTTCGAATGGATAGAGCGGATGAACTCTGAACGGTTGCTTGCATCACGCAGTGCGCTGGTTCCGCATGCAACGATGCGCTCGGCGCGAGCCTCGTCAGCAATTCGCTTGAATTCAGCAAGACAGGCAGACGCTCGTTCGAATGTCTCGGGGAGGATGCTCCGTCGTTCGTCGACGCCTTTCCCCAACCGTGCAATCACATGTTCGTCGCGCAGAACCCGAATGGCTCCGGACCGGTCGACGTCTGCGATGACCATGAGGATCGTATTCGTTCCGATGTCGATCGCGGCGATGCGCATTATGATTTGAAGAGTGCCATCGCAACCCATTCGCCTTCCTCAACAATCTCGACCGGAATGAGCCGCTTGCCTTTAAGGAGTGGAACGAGAGGCAGAATATCGGTTGTGAGCAGTCCGGAGAGGATGAGGATCCCTCCTTGTCTGACGGAAAGGACAAGTGCTTTCAGGACCTGTACGATTGTCTTGAAATCAATGTTGGCGACGATGAGGTCGAATTTTGCTTTCCCGATGGCGCCGACGCTGCCGCGTCGCACTATGATTGCATTCAGTGCCCGATTGCGTCGAAGGTTTTCTTGAGCGTTGAGGACAGACCATTCATCGTTGTCGATCGCGACCACGGATTTCGAGCCCAGCTTCAGCGACGCAACGGCCAGGACGCCGGTTCCCGTTCCGAAATCAAGAACGCGGCTCATGGGCTTTATATGTCGCTCGAGAAGCGCGAGAGAAAGCCTCGTCGTCTCATGATGCCCTGTCCCGAACGACATCTTCGGGTCGATGTGAAGTACGATCTTCCCGCGATCCTTCCTGGTGAGGTGTTTCCAGGATGGTTTGATGACGATACGGTCAGTCGCCCGCACGATGCCGACGGTGTCTTCCCATTTTTTGTTCCAGTTCTGATCGCGGACGAGCTCCAACCTGTAGCCGATCGGTGCGGCGGGGAACTCCTTGTGAAACCCCTTAAGCACGTGGCCAAGGGATTGTTTGAAGTGGGCGTCCCAACGGGAATATTCGATGTAGCATTGGAGAGATGCGTGTTCCTGCACAAAACCGCTGAAGCCGAGACGGACGAGTTGTCCGACCAGCAGTTCCTGGAGAGGAGGGGGGATGTGAATTGTGACGAGTCGCCAGCGGCGGGACGACATCACTTAAGTTGTTTCAAGTACGAGCGCCGCTTCTTCAATACGTCCTTCACGATATCGTCGTTCATTTCGAGCCAAAAGATTTGGTCGAGGTAATTCTCCTGCATCTTCCTGTCGGCTTTGTTGTAGCGCCAGTTGAGCGCGTAGAGGACCCACAGCGACAAGGAGTAGCCCAGGAGTGGTTCAACCTGGTAGAGCGCAAGACCGTTGGCATACTGGAAAGCGGCGGTGAGAAGCGCGACGACCGCAAACCAGAGCGACGTTCTTCGAATCTGAACCATGATGTGATAGATCATGCCGAAGTAGAATATTTTCTCGTGGAATTCTCCGGGCACAATATTATTCAACATATAGAAGTAGAGACGGCGCGCCTCGTCGTCGCTCAAAGGATCCGATTCGGAGAGGACTCGCGCCTTCGCCTGGAGATAGGAGCTGGGTTGGTTCTGGACGAAAGCCCGGCGGCGTTTTGGCGATTCCTGGGCATACATGCTAAGTCCGGACATCAGCATCAGGAAAACGAACCAGACCACAAATATAAATCCCGGAATAGGTGGAATATAATTTGAAAGCAGGGCCTGCAGGAATATCATCAGCAGCGTGGTGAAATAGAATCCCGGGACGAGGATGCGGAATACCTCATACGTTCCGAACGACGAGGATGATGAATGATTGTTCATGGCGTTCCCTCCAGGAAAGAAGATTGCATGTGGACCAGATGAAGGAGAACCGTACCGACGGCCCCGAGGCTCTCCGCGCTGCACTTGTCCGGCGTATCATCAACTGTATGCCAGTAGTTTAGTTGAGTGTTGACGTAGTTGAAATCGATCAAGTCAATCGTCTTAATCCCCGCCTCGTTCATCGGCACGTGGTCGTCGTAGACGTCGTCGCCTGCAACGTCGACGAACTGGCTCACTTTCAGTTGTTTGGCAGTGGAATAGACAAGGTTCATCACATCGTTTGCGTAAGAATCCGATTTCTGTTCCCGTGGAATCGACAGATATGTATCCCCGACCATGTCGAGGTTAATCCCAAAGAGCACTGCATAATTTTTCGGCAGATGTTTTGTAAAATACTTTGAACCTGTACACCACGATGCGAGGTTCCCCTGTGTCCCCATATCCTCGCCGTCGAACAACACGATGTCGACACCGGCGGCAGGGGGAGCGCTCTTCAACGTGCGCGCGATCTCGAGCAGAACAGCGACGCCGCTGGCGCCGTCGTTCGCACCGGGAACCGGATCGTCGTGTCTCTTCGGATCCGGGTCAGAATCGGCCCACGGCCGGGAGTCCCAGTGCGCGGTGAGAACGATTCTCTTCGAAGATGAAACCCCAAACCGCGCCATAATATTTGTCAAATCCACTCTCCCCAGCTTCGGCTGGGTAACGGAGAACTGTTGCTGAAACACAGTATCGGCGTTCGAGCGCAGCTCACGCGTGAGATACGCAAGGCAGAGTGCGTGCGCTTTCGAGCCGGGGACACGCGGCCCAAAATCTGTTTGCCGGACGAGGTATCGGAACGCGTGCTGAGAGTCGAAATCAGAGGGGGTTATTGCGGTGGCCTCCGGCTTGCTCTCGTGTTGAGGCGCATCCCCCTTGCGATCTGAACGGCAACCGGTGAGAAGAAGATAACAACTGAGCGCCACAATCGAAAGCGCGGGCAAAAGTTGCGGCAGGAGCAATGGCAACAGTAAAGCCAAACTTGGAGGTTTCATCAATGGTAACCCGTCACTGGAACACCCGGATATACCTTTTTTCTGCTGAAATTAGCAAGGAGAGCGCCAATCTCGTCCTGCACAAACCGGTATCGATTCGATGATAGGATGAAGTTTTGCATCATCAATGATACCACCAGGATCTCGCCGTCTCTCGTATGGACATAGCCCGAAAGCGAACTGACCCCGCCGATGGACCCGGTTTTTGCGCGCAGATTTCCCTCAGCGAGAGTTGCTTTCATTCGACCCTTCAGCGTCCCGTCAATCCCCGCAATAGGCAGCGAGTCGTAATACAACGGGAAGAGGTCGCTACGGTGGGCCATCGCGATGAGCAACCGGACCACCAGGTCCGTCGTCAGAAGATTATAATGGGAAACGCCCGAACCATCTACCATCAAGAATGTTGTCGTGTCGATCCCAATCGAAGAGAGAAAGTCACGGACGACGTAGATTCCACTCGCAGCGCTTCCCCGAATACCATAGCGAGTAGCAGCAATTGTTTTCAGGGTGTTCTCCGCGGAGAGGTTATCGCTTACTTTGTTCAGATTCACCACCATCGAATCCATCCGGCGAAAATGTGATAATCTCTCGTTCGCGTCGGCGGACGCGATGCCCACTCCCGGAAGGCCTATAACACGAACTCCCACCTTTTGAAGGGATTCCCAAAACAAGTACGCGGCGTAGAGTTCCGGCTTCCAAACACTAATATTGTATTCCCTCTTGATCGATGTGTCGGCAAGCAATTCTCCCTCAACGGTAATTGTATTCAGCCGCTCTTTGAACAATCGTGAGACCTTAAGCGGGTGGAGTACCGTATCCTTCGTC
>JBGOVN010000162.1:0-4238 GCA_041478155.1 Bacteroidota bacterium
AATCGAGAAGTTCCCATCCTTCCCCCTTGTTGAAGAACAGTCCGACCTTGCCCGATTGCATATCGGCAGGGAGTCGGTATTCGATTGCAGCAGGTTTGCGGAGCAGTATGTCGTCGGGTAGGAGCGTGTAGCCGTTCTCATCCTTTTCGATCCTGCAGTAGATCGTCTCATAGAATCCGTTGGTTGGGAAGACGATCTTGAAATCACCGGACGCCGATTCAATCGTTCCGCCGGCCTCGGCCGTTATTGGATACACCGACGATTCGTCAAACGCTTCCACCCGAGTTGCCCCGTTGATGTCGGCGGTGGCCTGGATTCGTACGATTCCACAGTCTCCCGGCGTCATCGTGAGAGTCCCGGCGTATCTATTTGCGTCGAGTGCCGAGATATCGATCAGCTCGCGACGGCCTGCAGTTGATACCCAAACCGAAGGTCTCATCGTAAACGGCAGTGAAGAGCTCACCGTAACGACGAGGAAATCCCGGCTGAACTCCTTCCGGATGCTCAGCGAAGTGTTGCTGGATAAAGGGGAACGGAGGACGACGAAGCGGGGGGCCGAGACCGACCCGACGTCGTTTTCCGCTACGACACCCACGACTGACCCCGTGGAGCGCAGGGGAATCTCATACGAGCCTCCCTTCGATGCAAAGACGGAGGCAGGGTAGCGACGGGGGGATTTCCCTTTTTTGCCGGTGATGAGCGTGAGCGACGAAACGGTCGAGTCGGGGGAGCTGACGAAAAGCTTTCGACCTGATGGACGGACTTCGATCGTGAAAGGGTGACTAAAGACAACTGGCACGCGAAGCTGAGACTCGTTCCCACGGAGATCCTTCGCAACGATACGGAGAGTATGGAATCCTTCGGGGAGACTTCCGGTTTCCAGAACTCCCGTTCCTTCCGGTTGACGGTTGTAGAACGGAAGCTGGTTACCGTGATCGACGTAAAGTTTCTGGAAGTATCCTTTTCCTGACTTATTCAGGCCCCAGTCGTAATACATCGCGATCTGCTTAAACTCTTTGAACGGGAATCGACGGACGGATGAGACAAAAACCAACGAATCGTCGAGAAAGAGCTCGTAGTCGTTCACGCGGTTTGAATAGTAGGAAGCGCCGATCCTGTCGAACGCCTTGAGGTCGACTCCGATGGAGCCGGAAAGATGAGGGATCGAGGAGAGGGCGTATTCATTGTCGTGAACACGCCTGACGCCGCTCGTCCATACGAGGTTGCCCCCTTGGACGGAAGAATTTGCCTTCAGCGGAATAAACGCGATCTCGTGGAAGGTCGGAGCCGAATCATCGGGAACCATTGCAGCGATGCCAGGTGCGAGGAGCGGGTCGATCGGGTTGAGCTGTTCGTCCCTGATCTCAAAATGAAAATGGGCTTCGCCGACTCCCGTATCGCCGGTGTAAGCGATGAGCGCTCCTTTTTCGACGGGAAAGCGGTCCGGCGGGAGTCGAACCTCCAGCGCATAACGCTCTGCCCGATACTGAAGCTGTTTCACATAGACTTCGATACTGTCGTTGAACCGTTCGAGATGTGCATACGTGGTGGTATAGCCGTCGGGATGACGGATATAGAGCATCTTTCCGTAGCCGTAGGGGGAGATGCTGATGCGCCATATGAAGCCGGCACGCGAAGCCAGGACGTTGAGGCCTTTGCGGTGATTGGTAGAGAAATCGGTCCCGGCGTGAAAATGGAACGACCGTAGATCGGCGAAGGCAGAAGTGATTTTAAGACGGCGGTCGAGCGGCCAGGCGTAGTCCGATAGGTTTGTTCTGATCGAGTCGAACGGCGTGTAAATTCGTTCGAGCGCGTCGTGGGAATTCGTTCTGTTCCAGGAGTCGGAAGGGAAGATAGCGTAGAGTGACGCAAGAGCGAAAACGAAGCAGCCCACAAGAATCCGAACGCCGGCGGCGTTTCTTCCGAGTCTCTTCGTCTTACGCAGATCGTTCCTGTGCAAGGTTGGCGGAAGGCTGGATCGTTGAGGCCTGGTGGCGTTCAATCAGCTCCCGTGCGAGCTCCATGTAGGCAAGCGTTCCGCGCGAAGTGGCGTTGAAGAGGACGGCGGGTCTTCCGTAGAACGACGCCTCGGTGAGATGCGTATTCTTCGGAATGACCGTGTTCAGCATATACTTTCGAAACCGGAGCTGAAGCTCGCGGTCGGTGATCTCGGTGACCTTCAAGTGAGGCTCGTACATCGTCTGAAGAATTCCTTCGATGACAAGATTCTTGTTTGCCGCATCGCGGATCCAATCGATGTACTTGAACAGTTTATCGATTCCCTCGAGCGAGAAGTGGCCTGATTTCATCGGGACGAGGACTGAATCGGCGCAGGCCAGAGCGTTCGTGGAAATTCCACGAAGGAATGGAGGAGTGTCGATAATGATGTAATCGTAATGGGGGAGCGTCGTGCGCATAACGTTTTTCAACATCGTCCTGTTTTCGGAGATACGCATCAGACGCTCTTCTGCAATGGTCGTCTGGACGTTGCAGGGAATGAAATCGAGGAACGCGAGCTCGGTACGGTGAATCACCTGGCTCATCGAATGGATAAAATTGAAGACCTCGTATAATCCGCCCTTTGTTTTTTCTGGAGTAAAGCCGAGCGACATGCTGCAGGCGCCGAACGGGTCGCCGTCGATTAGGAGCGTTCGCTTTTCGAACACGGCGAAGCTCGCAGCAAGGTTCACCGCCGTCGTTGTCTTTCCGACGCCCCCCTTAGGGATTGCTATTGCGATGATCTTGGCCACAAAAAAAGTTTAGAGTTTCGAGTTCAAAGTTTTGAGTTGAGAAGCGTATAGCTTTTGGCGGTGAGCTACTAGTGATTAGCAAAAAAATTTGAGTTGAAACGATCCTGGTTTCGAGTCTCTAAATTCAAAGTTTTTGGTTCCTAACTTCTTCCCTCCATCTCCTACCTCCTACTTCCTCTCTCCTTCTTTTCATATCAATTTTCCCAGAACATAGCCGAGCGTAATTCCGATCAGAAGAGTAACGGTTATGATCCGGTAGTTGATAACGTCTTTCGAATAGCCCCGTTTGATTGCGATGACAGAGGCGAGGTATCCGATGCTGTTCAACAACCAAATAAACGGAAGTGCAAGGACTTTTGCAACAATCGGGCCGACGAGCGGAATGAAACCGATCCAGACGACCATCGCAGCGAAGGCCTGACCGACGATACCGATAAGAACAACGACGGCACCGAGAATGTGCTGGTCAACCTTATAATAGAGTCCAATCAGCACAAAAACAACAATGAGAATCCATGCGAGAATGGCGTCTTCGTACTTGAAGAAGAAATCCTTGAGCTTCTGCCACATCGCGCTCTTATTGAACCCGGACTGAAAGAGACACGATGATCTTCTCGCGGCTATCCAACAACACGGCTTCAAGATTGTCGCCGGAATGGACCTGTGCAACGCCTTCGGGAGTTCCGGTATAGAGAACGTCCCCCCGTTCCAGCGTAATAACTTGTGAGATGTGAGCGATCATGAAATCGACGGGAAAAATAAGGCTGCTGATTTTTGCAGTTTGCCTCATGTTGCCGTTGACGCTGAGACGGATGCCAAGCGTCGAAGGATTTTCCACCGACGAAGCCGGCACAAATTGGGAGAGCGGAGCAGAAGTGTCAAACCCCTTTGCGAGCGTCCATGGGAGTCCCTTCTTTTTTGCCTCCGATTGCACATCCCGCAACGTCATGTCGAGTCCGACTCCGTACCCGGCCACATGACTCAGAGCTTTGTCCTGCGGAATATTTTTTCCACCCGTTCCGATAAGTACAGTAAGCTCCACTTCGTGATGAACGTCCTTCGAAACCGAAGGGAGGACGACAGACCCGCCGTTCTGTATGATGGCCGTCGGCGGTTTTAGAAAAAACACGGGAGACTCGGGGACGTCGGCTTTCATCTCTTTTGCGTGTTGCGCGTAATTACGCCCAACGCAAAGGATCTTACCGACGGAAATTTTTTCTTGTGAACCCTGGAGTTCGACTGTGTTCATGCGATGGTGAAAAGGTGAAAACTAATATAGGCAAGGAGAGGAAGAAGAGCAACAGGGGGAGAATCTCCTTGTTCAACGGAAGAAAAAAAATTATCTTGAAGACGGAGTTGCAGCGAAACGTTGTTTCAGATTCCAAATCATACCTTGAGCCGAACCAAATCTTCGATAAACATTTCCCGCGGCGCGACCTACAAAGACTCGGGCGTGGACATCGATGCAGGCGAGGAACTCGTCCGCCG
>JBGOVN010000279.1:0-3024 GCA_041478155.1 Bacteroidota bacterium
ACCGTTCCAAGTCATTCGGAGACCGCAAGCCGCATCGGTAGCATCCTGGAAGTTTAAACGGCGTCCTCACGGCTGAAGTCCTCTCCAGAACTTTCGTCGTGAGGATTTTTTTTCTCGAAGCGGACAACGTACGGCCGGTCTACAAGCCGTCAGCAAATTTGTCACGCAATATTCCAACCCCAATTCACTCAATTACTAGTGGACCTGTCCATTCATCGATCCAACGGGCTACGAGGAACGTTTACCGTCCCCGGCGACAAGTCCATCTCCCATCGTTCGTTGATGATTTCGACGCTCGCCAAAGGGACGAGCGAGATTGGGGGATTTTCTAGTGCCGTAGATCCTCGAAGCACGCGTAAGTGCCTCGAAGCGTTAGGAATGCGGTGTGAAGAGGCAGGTTCGACGTTGAAGGTTCATGGAGTGGGCCTACATGGTATGAAGCAAGCATCTGGATTACTTGATGCGGGCAACTCCGGAACGACGATGCGCCTGCTGGCGGGAATCCTTGCAGGTCAGCATTTTGATTCGAAAATCTCAGGGGATGAGTCGCTCAACCGCCGCCCCATGAGGCGTATCATCGATCCTCTGAGCGCCATGGGAGCAGCTATTACAGGCTCGTCTGAGGGGACGGCCCCGCTGACCATCCGCGCCGTTCCGACATTACATCCGATCCGGTATACCCTCCCCGTTGCAAGCGCTCAGGTGAAATCTGCTCTGCTTTTTGCGGGCCTCTACGCCGACGGTGTGAGTCACATTGCCGAACGCGTTCAAACACGCGACCACACAGAAAGAATGCTCGGCCTCAAAACACGTCGCGAGAAGGACTTGACCATAACCTCGATCGAAGGGGGAATGCAGATCGAAGCAAAGCGCTTCTTTATTCCGGGAGATTTCTCGTCTGCAATATTCCTCATCGTCGCCGCTCTTCTTACACCGAATTCCTCGCTGGTCGTGAAAAAAGTGTGTCTTAATTCTACGAGAACGGCAGGATTGGAAATCCTGAAACGCATGGGGGGAAAAATAGAAGTTCTCGACGAACGAGTGATTGAAGGTGAAGCTGTTGGAGACATCCAGGCACACACGTCGGACTTAAAATCAGATCTTACATTGAGCGGTCCAATTATTCCAGCGTTAGTCGATGAAATTCCGATCCTGGCTGTAGCAGCTCTCTTTGCTGAAGGGCGCTTCACGGTTCGTGAAGCGCAAGACCTGCGCAACAAGGAATCGGATCGGATCCGTGGTATGGTTCAGAATATCAAGGCTCTGGGCGGAGACGTGGAGGAGTACAGCGACGGGTTTGCATTTGAGGGCAAAAAAAACTTAATTGGCACGGGCCTTGCAAGCCTCTCTGACCATCGTATCGCAATGGCATTTGGTGTCGCCGGCCTCGTCATTCCCGGAATTATGGTCAGAAATGCAGAGTGTGTTGACATCTCGTTCCCGGGCTTCTGGAACATCATACTGGGCTCACCGACAGCGTAGAATCTATCCAATTGAATTCAATGTTTTTCTATCTGATGTAGTAAACGCGATAATCCGGAATTCCCTATGGCAAGTGTTCGACTGGATAAAGTAATGAAGGTCTATGAGGGGGGAGTGGTTGCTGTCCACAGCTTCAGCCTGGACATCAAGGATAAGGAGTTCGTCGTTCTTGTTGGCCCATCCGGCTGCGGAAAGTCGACGACGCTTCGTATGATTGCAGGGCTCGAAGACGTTTCTGAGGGTAGCATCTATATTGACGAGCTGCTTGTGAATGAGGTCTCGCCGAAAGACCGCGACATCGCAATGGTCTTCCAGAATTACGCCCTCTATCCGCACATGACCGTCTACGACAACATGGCCTTCGGACTCAAACTTCGGAAGTTTCCGAAGAGTGAAATCGAGCGGCGCGTGCGTGAAGCTGCCGTCATCCTCGATATAGAAAAGTATCTCGACCGAAAACCGAAGGCCCTCTCGGGTGGACAGCGTCAACGCGTTGCAGTCGGCCGGGCGATCGTTCGCAAGCCGAAGGTCTTTTTGTTCGACGAGCCGTTAAGCAACCTTGACGCAAAACTGCGCGTTCAGATGCGAGCGGAGATTTCAAAGCTTCACCAGCAACTCGGCGCGACGATGATCTACGTAACACACGACCAAACCGAGGCTATGACGATGGCCGACAAGATTGTCCTGATGAAGGATGGCCATGTCCAGCAGATCGATACCCCGTTGCAGATTTACAAACGGCCGAAGAACAAATTTGTTGCAGGTTTCATCGGGAGCCCGTCAATGAATTTCTTCAACGGCATGCTCCAGAGAGGGCGTGCGTTCCTGTTTCTCGAAGAAAACGAAGGACTTAAACTTCCGATCCCGAAGGGGGACCAAAAACGCCTGGAGAAATATGTGGGAAGACGGATAACGTTGGGATTGAGGCCGGAGAATATCGGGACGAATGGATCAGCGGCGAAACCGGTGAAGGCGAAAGTGAAAACGGAAATCGTTGAACCGATGGGGAATGAGATCTACCTCCATTTCTCGACGCACAAAGCAGGTGTCAACTTTGTGGCGAGGGTCGGCACTGAGAAAATTCCGACCGTAGGAAAGACAATCGAACTGGCATTCGACATGTCGAAGGCGCATTATTTCGACGGTGAGACTGAGAACATCGTTTAACGGAGGGACCGAGGACGGCAGGACGAAGGCGAGAGTAGGCTCTCGCCTTTTTTTTATATCTTGCGATTTCGGACGGTCCCCCGCAAGAGATTGGAATTGACCTGTTCATTGTTGATAGATCTTGAATTTAGAAGCGATTAGTTTTCACCCCGACCGTCGAAATCATGGCGGTGTGTGGCGGACGGACCTTCGTGGGTTTAATTCCGCTGCAATTACACATCCCTCGAATTTACACCCCTATCTAAGCAGTGGAATTTCGGCATGTGGGTGGATTGATGTGCACGGGGAGATTCCTGCCCGCCGACACACGAGCCATCACTGTAGGCAGGCGGGGATTTCGACAAGGATTTCTTTGCTTACTTTCTTTCTCGGAAA
>JBGOVN010000136.1:0-4626 GCA_041478155.1 Bacteroidota bacterium
ACAGGATCGATGCCGTCGCGAATGCTTTATCATTCGAAAACTTTATCGAGAGTACCCGACCGCTCAACTTGTCCCTGGAACTCGCCGACTTCGCCATCTCCTTCCACCGTCCTGGAGTCATTTCTCCCGCAGGGAAAAGGAATGAACCCTGCCCAAGAGGGCCGATACTCAACGATGCAGGTTGACGAATCTCTCCGGTCGAAGGCTTGAGGCCGTAGAAAAGATTATACTCCTCCACGGGAAGGACGAAATCTCCCTCCCATGAGGCACGGTTTTCTGCCGGCGCCTTCCGAACGTCGAATCGCACGTCCATGATGATACCGTTTCGGTACGGATTTCTCATCTCGTCGCTCACATCGTTTCCGACTGCGGTGAAGATGCCGATAGCGAGAAGTGAAAGCCAGATGTAATTAAGCATTGTTGAGCCGGGATAAATATTTTACGTAAACTATACGAATTCGCGCCAAATGCAAGAAACGGGCAACCCAACGAATTCCTGAGATTTCAAATTTATAGGAGCGCTTGAGATTCCGCCGGCTTGGGCGCTCCCTTGATGAGAGAGTGCAGAAGAAGTTCGAGCGTCAATAATATATCGGAGGAAGAGCTTTTCATTTGGGCGTCTGCGGACACAAGGGAGATGAAATTCTGTTCGATGTGTCTGACGGAAAATCGGGAGGAGAACTCGAGATAACTCTTGAGGAAGAAGGGTGAGATCCTAAGCTCTGAGGCAATCTCCGGCTCCGGCATACCTCGTTGACGAAGTTCTGTCAGCTTGTAGAGCTGGATGAAGAACCGGGTGAGCATGACGATGATGAGTTGGGGGCTTTCGCCAAACTCGATCATCCGTTCGAGGATCTTTGTAGCCTCTCTCGCGTCTTTGCGACCTATGGCATTCTGCAGGTCGAACACCGTGTATCCTTTTGTCGCTCCAACGACTGCCGCAATATCCTCTGCCGTCAATTGTTTTCGTTCGCCGACAAAGATGAACAGCTTTTCGATTTCATTCTGCAGCGCACGTAAGGAATTTCCGACGTAGGCGTGGAGGAGTCTGCAAGCATCGACGTCCGCCTCCTTCCCGCGCTGTCTGATACGGGCGGCGATCCACATCGGCACCTGGTTGTCATACATTTGCGAGCAGACCACAACCCCGGCTTTCTTCTTAAGCTCGTTGAAGGGTTTTTTTCTAAAATCCGGATCCTCGGCGACAAGCAGAAGATACGTTGACTCCAGCGGTCGTTGGAGGTACGAAGAGACAATCTCGCGGCTTGTTTCCGTCGCCACAAGCTTTTCAAACTCCTTTACCACCACGATGCGTTTCTGGCTCATCATGGGAAAGGAACTCGCGTGGGCGATCACATCCTTGGCATCCGCTTTGCTGCCATAGACTACGTCGAGGTTGAAACCTTTCGTCGAATCATCAAGGGTTTTGGCGATGATGGTGTCGAGGCACTCCTGGATCAGAAAGTCCTCCTCGCCGCAGAATAAATAGACCGGCTCGAACTGCTTGCCCTCCAGGGTTCGCTGAAAATCTTTGTATTTGATTTCAGGCATACACCGGTCCGCGGGATCAGACTCTGCGCTACGGGTTTTTCTTCTTTACTTCGACAGCCGTCATTTTTACATCGACTTTCGGCCGGCCGTCGTTCGGGCTCATGTTGGGAATCGGCGTAATCTCAACTGCGGCAATCTTGTCGACGACATCCATTCCCTTCGTTACTTTTCCAAAAATCGTATAGTTCTTTGGAAGCCACGGCGAGTCCTTCAGGATGATGAAGAATTGGCTCGTGTTGGTGTTTGGCCCCCTGTTCGCCATCGCAATCGTGCCTTTTGTATATCCCCCTTGATACGACGGGGTCTTCGGGTCCAACTCATCCTCAAAATCCTTCCCGTAAATACTCCGGCCTCCGCGTCCAGTTCCCGTTGAATCTCCTCCCTGGATCACGAATCCCTTTGAGATACGATGAAAAATGACTCCGTTGTAATATCCCTGACCGGCGAGTCCAACGAAATTCGCCACGGTTTTCGGCGCATCCGATTGGAAGAGTTCAATCTCAATATCCCCCATCGTGGTTCGAATAACAGCGTTCATGGTCTTCCTTGTAGGTTGTGATTGGCATGAGGCGGAACCTGCCGTGAGTGCGGTTAAGACCGCGATAATAAAAAACGGTTTCATACGTAGTCCTTTGCGAGTGTTAGACAAAAATAATTCCGAGAATTCCGACGACGAGGCAGTAGATGGCAAACCAACTAATTCTTCCCTTCTCGAGGAACTTCAACAGTACTTTGATTGAGAAATATCCTGTTATGGCCGCAGCAATCGTCCCTGCGATAAGCGGCAGAGCGCCAATGTCCACTCCCTGTTTGATCATACTCTTCGTTTCGAACAGTGCCGCGCCCGCAATAACGGGGATCGAAAGCAGAAAGGAAAACCGTGCAGCTCTGACCGGCGTGAGCTTCAAGTACATTGCTGCGCTGATCGTCGAACCCGACCTGGAAATCCCCGGCAAGATCGCAAAAGCCTGCGCGAGCCCGATGATGAACGACGAAACAACTCCGACTCTTTTGTTTTGATTGGGACGTGCGAGCCTCGTGAGAAAGAGTATGAGTCCCGTGATGACAAGATTCATGGCGACCAGTTTGGGGTCGGTAAACGCATCTTTGATCCTCTCGTGGTACATCACCCCGATCACCCCGGCCGGAATCGACCCAACGACAATTGCCACCCCCATGCGAACATACTCGTCGGATTTATAATCCTCCCTGATCTTCATGTGGAGCAGCGAGGATCCAACGGCGCGAACGATAGCTATGATATCGTTCCACAACACGACGAAGACGCTGATGAGCGTTCCAACATGGACATAGACGTCGAACATCAGATCACTCTCGCTGAGTACGTTTAAAAGATGCTGTGCGAGAACCAGGTGGCCGGAACTGCTAACCGGCAGAAACTCAGTGAACCCCTGAAGAATGCCAAGAATGACCGCCTGCCAAACTGTCAAGACTACCTCCTTATTAAAGTGCCATGATGCAAATGATGGAGTGGATACATACTCTTCGTCACATTGTCAGATGGTCACATGGGCGCCGGGTCGATCATAATTGGAACAGAATGCCAAACTTCGCTCCGACTGAAAAAAAATTGATCCGGGCTCTCGTCGTTCCATACGCCGGCTGTCGGCCGCTCTCATCAGTCGGCGCTCCCGCAACACACCAGCGTACATCGAGGCCGATGGTCCCGTAGAAGTGCTCGTCGAATTCCGTGTTCGCGACGACATCGGCTTTCACATTAAATCCTTTTGTCCGAAACGTTTCTTCGCTGCCGGACGGAATGTATCGTTGCGTGAACGACGCGCTGGCATACCCTGCGCCGCCTCCAAATTTTAGCCAATATCCTTTTCCAGGAATGACGTAATGAAGAAGGAGCGTGGGCATCTGCGTGCGGTTGGAAAACTCCCACGCCTGGAAGCCGCCGGCATCGGACACGTTGTACGATTTCAAGAAGAGAACATATTCGAGTGCGATCGACCAGTCATCGTCGAATCGAATCTCGGGTGTGATGAAAAACTCAGTCGCCGATGAGAACTCGTCCAGGCGTGCACCGATTGCGGGTGAAGCAACCGCATTAATATAGTCCACGATCGATGGGGCGGAATGTGCATCGACGCCCAATCCGGCTGAAAGATGAAAGAAACGTTTCGTGGTATCCATCTGCTGCGCTTGCATGCACTCCACACCACAAGCGAACACCAGGATTATGAGCGACGGGGCACAGGATTTCACCGTCAGTTCTTCCCCCTCACCTTCATACTTGTAACGGGACGCCGAGGTTCAACGATTCATTGATTCTGAACGTCGCCTTAGTCGTCGCGACGAGACTCTCGAATTCGATCGGGGATTGGTCCCCCTGCTTGACTGCCGTCAGAAATCGACATACTTCTTCGCGATGACCTTTATCAACCACCGAGCGTTTCACGTCTTCTCTTTTTCCGCGCCGGTAAAAAACAGCACGTTGAAAATTGTCGAGGACGGCGGTCCGTCCTGTTGAAAAAATCTCCAGGTATTCTTTTGGCACCGATGAATCCCCATTCGCGACGTACGTGATGGTTCCCACCGAGCCGTTCTCAAACTTCAGCGTTATGACAACTGAGTCATCGGAAGGGTCGCTCGTGGCGTTCGGTCCGAGGGATTCCGCGAATACCTTCACGGGAAGGGAGCCCGTGAAAAACTGCAGCAGGTCTACAAAATGGCAAACCTCACCGATTATTCTTCCTCCTCCTTCGAGGGGATCCTGTGTCCAATGCGCACTCGGCAAGAATCCGGCGTGCACCCTGTAATTCATTACCATCGGCCCTACGGCATTCTCGAAGAACTTCTTGATCTCGGTGGCTAGGGGCGCAAACCTTCGATTGAATCCCACCATAAGGATTGGCGTACGGGAAATTGAGGAGGAAACCCGGGCACTGTGCAGACGGTTGACGGCCCTGTACACACTCACAATTTTTTTTAACTCCCCGGCATTCATCGCGAGAGGTTTTTCGACAAAGACGTTCTTGCCGGCCTGCAGTGCCTCGGCAGTATAGCCGGCATGAAGGTTGTGTCGGGCTGCGACAAACACTGTTCCGA
>JBGOVN010000158.1:0-4280 GCA_041478155.1 Bacteroidota bacterium
TACTGCAATTTGCCCGGGGGGGTGCGCAGGTAACGGGCGTCGATTTGACGCCGAACAGCATTGAACTTGCCAAGGCCGCGTTCGCTCTCCGCGGTATCCCGGTCAGAGCGCTTACGGCAGATGCTGAAGATCTTCCGTTTGAGGACAATTCGTTCGATGTTGTCTATTCGTTCGGCGTGTTGCATCACACTCCCAATACCGCAAAAGCCATCGACGAGGCCTATCGAGTCTTAAAGCCCGGAGGCCGGATCATCGTGATGCTCTATCATAGAAACTCGCTCCATGTGTACCTGGGCGTGCCGTTGTTTTGGCTCGCGAACATACTGAAATTGAGTGAGAAACAATTCTCGGCGCTCGATGATTGGATTCGGATTTACGACGGAACAGGGAATCCACTCGGCAAAGCGTACAGCCGATCGGAGGGGGGAATGATGATGAAAAAATTCAAGAACCTCACGACCACGATCTGTGACCCCATAAGAAGAAGATTCCCTAGATTCGTGAATGATTTCAACCAGAGATTCTTCGCCGGACGATTCGGCTTCTGGATGGTCTTAAAGGCGGAGAAATGAGAAAAAGAACATGATTGTGCTGACATGAAAGCGTTGTACCTTCGAACCGATTTTTACGGAGCCGCGAGCGTCGGAGGTTCATTTTCGCACACGAAGGGATTTCTAGAAGGTCTTGAAAAGTCGGGGCACAGCGCCTGTGTGATCTCCAGCGGTCCTCTGGCGGTCCCCCCGGCATTCAAGTTCTTCCACGTGCCGTATTCTTCCTTGTTCAGGAACCTTCCCGAAGTCCTCTCCATCGCATACAACTCGAGGGTGATCAGGCACGCGAACAGGGTGATACCGTCCGAAAAATCCGACTTCATCTACCACCGGCATAGCGAATTTAATTTCTCGAGCTCAGTGCTTGCACGAAAATGGAAGCTCCCGCTCGTGTTGGAGTTCAACGGTTCGGAAGTGTGGGTAAAAAAAAATTGGGGGATTGTCTATCTCGAGACGATACTCCGGCTGGCAGAAAATATCCAATTGAGCTCAGCGGACCTCATCGCGGTGGTCTCACAGGTGATCAAGGATGACCTTGTTCGACTCGGGGTCGATCAAAACAAAATAATCGTCAATCCGAACGGCGTCGACCCTGACCTCTTCAGTCCTGCTGTCGATGGCTCGGCAGTGCGAAGAGAGCACAATCTCGATGGAAAAATCGTTGCGGGTTTCGTCGGGACTTTCGGTGCATGGCACGGTGTTGAAGTTCTGGCGCGCGCCGTGAAAACCGCAGTCCAACGATTTCCCAACGTCCGCTTTCTCGTCGTCGGAGACGGCCCACTGCGAGGCGAGGTCGAACGAATTCTCAAAGAGGATCGCGTGGAGCAATTCGTGACCCTCACGGGTTCAATAGGTCACAGTGATATCCCGCGCCATCTCGCGGCGTGCGACCTTCTCCTCTCTCCTCATGTCCAAAACGCAGACGGTACGGTGTTTTTCGGGTCTCCCACCAAACTCTTCGAGTATATGGGGATGGGGAAGGCCATCATTGCGAGTGCGGTGGGCCAGATCGGGGAAATCATGCGGGACGGAAAGAATTGCCTCCTCATAAAGCCGAATGACCATGACGATCTGGCCAACAAGATCGTTACGCTTGCCAACGACCGCACGCTGCGTGAACGTCTGGGAGCTCGCGCCCGGATGGATGCTGTCGAAAAATATTCCTGGCAAAGGAATGCAGAGCGGATCGTGAATGCTGTGAAGCCCCTCATACGCAAGCAATGAGACCAGCGCTTCAATTACTCGTTCGTTACGCGAAGGCCTTTGAACATCGGATCGTGCGACCGATGACGTGGCGGAAGTGGACAAGTGGGCGTCTCGCGCGGCTAACGGATAGGGAATTCCTGAAGCTACTCTCGTTCGACGGCTCGAACGACAAATTCCTTGCAGATTTTCAGGCGAAAGCACGTCTGAGGTTCTTCTTCCATCCGAGGAATCAAAAAGACTTTTTCCTCAACCTCCTTACACGGACGCAGGCTGAAGACAGCATCCTCTCGGATGCTCAAGACGTTCTCGAAAACCGGTTCGAAACACTCGGCTCAGGGAAGATGGAACTCGGGAATAAGATTCGATGGCAGCAGGATTTCAAGAGCGGGAAGGAATGGCCGCTTACCGCTTCTTCGAGCCTCGACATTCTGGACATAGAACACTCCTCCGACGTCAAGGTCCCGTGGGAGCTCAGTCGATTCCATCAAGTCTGGTGGCTGGGGAAGGCGTACTGGCTCACCCACAACGAACGGTACGCGGAGAAATTCCGTGATCTCATCCTCGATTGGATAGAAAATAATCCCCCGGGCAAGGGCGTGAATTGGGTTGTTGCGATGGAAGCTGCGATCAGGTCCGCGAACTGGATTGCCGGGTTCTATTTTTTCTGTGAATCCCCCTCCCTGCAGGCTGAGTTCTGGCTAAAGTTCTTAAAAGGCCTCTATTGCCATGGCTGCTTCATCGAAGGCAACATAGAATACGCACGCCAAAACGGCAACCATTTCCTTTCCGACGTCGTAGGTCTGATCTTTCTCGGAATTTTTTTTCAGCATACTCCTTTTGGAGATCGGTGGCTTCGCTGGGGTGTGAGGGCTCTTGCGGACGAGATGGAAAATCAGGTGTATCCGGACGGAGTCGACTACGAGAAATCTACGAGCTACCAGCGACTGGTCCTCGAACTGTTCTATACGCCGGCTATCCTGTGTATGAAGAACGGGATCAAGATGCCCGGAGCATTTATGGAACGGCTTGAAAAGATGTTCGAGTTCGTAGAATGCTATATCCGCCCCGACGGGTCGATTCCGCTCATGGGAGACGCCGACGACGGTCGCTTGTTCCGATTTTCGATGAATGATGAAATCAACGACCACAGGCATGCCGTCTCGGTTGGCGCGATCATGTTCGAACGGTCAGATTTCAAACAGGCGGCACGTAAGTTTTATCAGGATGCTCTCTGGCTCCTTGGCGGCGAGGGCTTTGAAACGTATCAGCGGTTGAAAGGGGATATACCAACGATTGTGTCTCAATCGTTCCCCCTCGGCGGGTTTTATGTCATGAAGAATGAACACGTACACGTGGCAATCGATGCAGGCGACATCGGTATGCGAGGATTGGGAGGTCACGGGCATAATGATGTCCTGAGCTTTGAGCTTTGGGCAGAGGGTGAACCAGTTATCGTTGATTCAGGAACGTACGCGTATACGTTCGACGCGGTTGCCCGGCAGGAATTGCGCGGAACACGGGCGCACAATACAATTATGGTCGACCGGAATGAAATTGCGACTTTTTCCGGACTTTGGAGAATCGAAAAAGATTTGACGAGCCCGCATGTAAGCCGGTGGCAAACGTCGCCGCAAGAGGATATCCTCGAAGCCGAACACCACGCGTATCAATCTTTGATGCTTCCGGTTCTCGTGCGCCGCCGCTTCACGCTGGATAAACCGAGGCTCAACCTCCAGATATCCGACACCCTCGAGGGCGTTGGGAAACATCTCGCAGAAAGTTTTCTCCACTTTGCCCCCGGCATTCTCCTAAGTGTTGAAGAGGGCCGGCGGGCGATCGCGAAGACGAAGAAAGCCCGGTACAGTATTACGGCAGATAAGGGTGAATTCTCCATGTCGGAAACGTGGTTTTCCCCCAGTTACGGAGTGCGCGAGCGGAAGAAAACACTCTGCTTGACCTTCAATGCAGATGTCCCATTCACGATTACTCTCAACATACAACGTGAGTCCGTACAAGAATAAACTCCTCCTCGCGATTCTCGGGGCCGTAGCATTTCGAATTCTCTTTGCTTGCCTATTTCCGGGAATTCAGCCTCGTTACTATGGAGGGATTTCTCAGAACTTTGTGGATGTTGCCCATAATGCTCTTCAAGGCCGTGGATTCGTAACCTACGTGAACACCGCCCCTCTTTCGAGCAGCGTCGATCATTGGTCCTATGAACCCTTTATCGACAGACCTCTTGGATATGTTCTCCTCATTCTTCTCCCGTATGCAATTGTGCACTCCGCTATCGCCATCCAGTTGTTTCAGGCAATTCTTTCCGGAGTATCGGTCCTACTCTTGATTCAGCTGGGCAGAATGGTTGCCTCCGAACGTGTCGCAATGAATGCCGCTTTTCTTTATGCCTTCTGGCCTCTCAGCGGCCGATTCGAAATCATTATTCTGCCCGATGCGGTGACCTCTTTCTTCATTCTCTTGTCGACGTGGGCACTTGTACGAGGCGTGAAAGAAGCAGACCCAAAA
>JBGOVN010000278.1:0-3027 GCA_041478155.1 Bacteroidota bacterium
CATAACCCTCCTGCACAATTCTTGAATCCCTCCACGAGCCCTTGTGTGGGACAAGTGCATACTCGATCGAATGTTTTCCTCGGTCTGCAGTCGCATCGGGCCACTTGGGTGAACGGAGGAGCGAAAGGCGGATCGTGTTTCCCTTGATGTCATAACCGTACTTCGAATTGTTCAGCAGGCTCACGCCATATCCGTCTGCAGAGAGGTCTGCCCAACGCTGTGCCGGGACCTCTACTTTCGCCCGTTCCCAGGAATTCCGCAACTGGGTTGACCGCTGAATTGTTCCGTACGGAATCTCATACGTCGCAACAGTATCCTTTACGGTCACCGGAAACGCTACTTTCAGAAAGGTCTTATCTTCCCACCAATCCACATCCGTCTTGAAATCGATGCGGTCGAGGCCGTTGTAGAGGATAATATCCTGCGTGAAGAAACTTGACGGGAAATCTTCAGTAGGAAATTCCTTCTTGGTCCCCGGCTTGAGATAATCCCGATGAATTCGGAGAACGACGCGCACCGGCCCTTTCTCAACAACCTCGACTGTTCGCAAACGCGACGGATATTGCACGCCGGTAAGGCCAACGTTCCAGGCATCCCACGCGGATGGGTAATCGGCCAGCAGCTGCAACTCATTGCCATATCCGGCGAGAACTTCTTTGCCGGATCGCTTGTCGAATATGCTTTTTATCCATCCAGAATCCGGGTCGAGAGTCACGAGATACGCACCGTTCTCGAGAGACTTTGAGGTGATGCCAAGCGGCGACGTCGAGGTTGACCGCTGTTTCCGCAGTTCGAATGTTGCATAGCCGACAGACGGGATCTTCTCGGCTATGAAGAGAATTTCCCGGTTGTATTCGTCCTTTGGAATAACTTGAGAGAGGACTTCCTTGCCCTTCGAATCGAAGATCGAGTAGTCATTGCCGTCCGCAGGAATTGTTTCGCGAACGATGTCGGTCCTCTTCCACGAGAGCGGATTGAAGACGACGATGGGAGTTCCTTTCTTGAAGGAGGAGGTATTGACCGATCGGACAATGTCGACGAGTGAAGTCTGCAGCTCATGCTGTCCGATCTCGTTCACACGGTCATATCGTTCATTCGCATCGATATAGTTTTCGCGAATGCCAGAACCGGGTAGTATGTCGTGGAACTGGTTGAAGAGAGTATTGTGCCAGGCCTCTTCCAGTTTTTGACCGCCGTAGGGCTTTCCGAACATCGTTGCAAGCGTTGAAAATTTCTCGGCGTTCGTGAGCAATACCTCACTCCTTCGATTCCGTTCCTTCATTCTCGCCTGCGTCGTGTACGTACCCTGGTGATATTCCAGATAGAGTTCATCGTTCCACACCGGCAACAAAGAGAGGTCGTGTTGTTTGAGCCAATCGAAATAATTTCCGGCCGTGCCGTATTCGATCGTCGGAAAGATCGACAATGACCGGAATCGGTCAATGCGCTGCATCATCTCTATCGAGGGGCCGCCGCCATGGTCGCCGACACCGAAGAGGATCATAAGTTTCGTCATCCCGGTGTTCGCTTCGAACTGTCGAACCCAGTCGACGAGATGGTACGGTTCTTTGACTTCCTCGACGTAATCGAATGGAAAATACGAGAGCACGCGGGAGCCGTCCTTGCTCTCCCACCAGAAAAGACGATGGGGGAACACGTTGGTGTCGTTCCATCCGATTTTCTGTGTCACGAAGGAGCCGATACCCGCATTGTTGTAGAACATCGGCATGTTGCCGTTGTAGCCGAACGAATCGGGATTCCAGCCGATCGTCACATCGGTTCCAAGGTTTTCCTTGAAGAAGCGTTTAGAATAGAGAAGATGCCGGTCCCAGGATTCGCCGCTCGGCAGATTACAATCCGGCTCGACCCACATTCCTCCCACAATCTCCCACCGTCCTTCTTTGACGCGTTGCTGAATTCCCTTGAACACTTCGGGATACAGTCGTTCCATCCAGTCGTAGTATGCCGCCGCGCTTTGGGTAAACGTAAAATCCTGACGCGCATTCATCATGTTGAAGACCGAGGAGAAGGTGTTCTTGCATATCTCGACGGATTCGATGTACCTCCAAAGCCACGCCGCATCGATGTGCGCGTTGGCATCAAAGTAGAGCGTGAATCGTTTTGCGTAATCGCTTACCGGCTTCAGTTTTTCCAACGTGCCTGCCAGCGACGACTCAAACTGCTGCAACGTTCCGTTGATCAACATTGAGAGATCGGCCGAACCAGCAACAGACTGCAGCAGGTCGTTCAACCTCCGCTTTTCGCCACGGTCCATCGTTGATTTGTCGGTTCCCGGGTCTGTGCGTTTCGTCGCGTTCGTTTGGTATGTGTCAAAACTCAGCAACTTCTGTCCGATGCGGAGGCTTAGTGAAAAGTTTTCCATTGTCGTTCTCAACGGCTTAAGCTCTGCCGATTCAACCTCTGCCCGTATCAGGCGCAGTGGACCGCCGGTGTTGATCGCCCTTATCACGACCACGAAATGTTCGCCCGGTTTTGCATCCTTGGTGAGTTCGAACTCGCCATCCCAGGGGAAATAACCTTTGCTAACACCGTTGATCCACATGGTGCCGTAGTCATCGACCGAAACGAGGAGTTTCATCGGTCCGCGTACCGGTTTTCCCAGAATTTTCTCGGGCACCACAATTTCCTTCCGAATCCAGCACGAATCGAGATAGATGCTCTCATCGAGTTTGAGCGACTTCCACTGCGAATCGTCAAAACCTTTTTGTGTTGGATCCCCCTGCGGCGAGTACTGTTTCAAGTCGGGGCTAACCCTCCAATCGTTGAAGGAGGCGAGGCTGAGCGAATCCAGAGCCCGGACGAGTTTGTCGACGTTGGTCTGGGAGGGAGACGAAGACGAGAAAAAGAGAGCGAGAAGGAACAAGACCTTGAAGGTTTTCATACAATCCTCTTTAAATAGAGTGGTTTTCGACTATCTAGAGTAACAGTTCGTCATCAATGCTCTCGAGGTTCTACCACCACAATCCGCCGTCGGCGTAGTCCCACATGAGAAACGCGAGCCAACGA
>JBGOVN010000155.1:0-4320 GCA_041478155.1 Bacteroidota bacterium
CTCGACAACCTCAGGCGATGTGTTTACGTATCCCAAATTGGTGCGCGGTACTCAGCAGGATGCGGTTCAGGCGAACTACATTGCCAACTATACGTTTGGACATCAAAGCTATACCTACGCGATCGGGCAGGCCAAGGACAGATACGCAAGCGTCGGTGTGAAATTCAAGAAAGTTTCCTTCTTCCTCGTTCAGGCAGACAAATTTCTTTATAACTACTACAACGTCGTCAACGGATTCCAGGATGAGTTTTCGATCCGGACGGACCAACCCGACTATACAAACATCAACGGCGGTGTAGGAGTGTTCGGATCGTTCAACGCCACCTATGATTCGATTCTGCTCCCGGACGTGCTACAGTGACCCCGAAGATGTCACGATTCATGTTCAACGCTCGTCTTGAATCTGCTCTAAAAAACCAATACTTTTGATGTCGTCTCTCTGCTCTGTATGGGTCTGTATGGGAATTTTTTCGCTCTTCGGTGACAAGAAACTAACGCCAGAGTGGAGTTATACTCCGCAGGGAATCATTTGGAGACTGCAGGTTTCCGATTCCGGATCAATAATTGGTGAATGCCGGGACCAGGAAAAAAAAAGCACAACTTTTTTTTGTCTCGACGAGGAGGGGGGAGGCGTGCAGTGGGAAAACTTGAAGGTTGGAGACGAGTGGTGGGTTGGTCTTGAGACTGTGTACCGCGGCGTGCTCTTCCTGCACGGTTTTACACAGCCCGACATGCCTGAACACAAGGGCATCGTAGCAGTCGACATCAAAAGTGGCGTCATACTCTGGAAGAACGACGATTTGACGTTCTGGTTTGCGTACGGCGAAAGTGTCTTCGGATATAAGCCGATGTTTGAGAAACGCATCGGCTATTCTCTCGACCTTCGCGCGGGGAATATCGTGAAGGAATATGGAGACGGCTTCGACGAGTTATACTCGCTGCGGCAGGTTGCCCTGAACGAGACCGCAGAACCAAGTATGCTATTTCCGGAGATCTACGACGAATCGATTGCTGATCCGCAGGTTGTCCGGTTCGTCAAACAGGAAACAAAAAATGAACGTATTGCGGGAAATATCGAACACGTCCGAGTAAGAGACCTCCTGCTGTTAAATTATCACGTTACCGACCGATCCTCGACGATTCAAGAACCGATGCTAAACAACCGTCTCGAGGTTGTCAACGTCGAAAAAGGAATAGTTCTTTTCTCGGATTACTTGAGCAGGGGAGGGAAGTCGCCGGTCCCGGACTCTTTTTTTGTTAAAGGGGATTTTTTGTATTTTGTGAAAAATCAGAACATGCTGATGGCGGTCCGATTATGGAGATCGTAACGGAACGGATCAAGGTTGCGACGAAGGGCGATGCGGATGTGGTCGACATTACAGCGAACGTTGCTGCGTGCTTGGCAAGTCACAAATTGAAGGCGGGTACGGCAACGGTGTTCGTCTCGGGGTCAACAGCTTCGATCACGACGACCGAATATGAGCCTGGGCTGAGAAAGGATATCCCCGCATCGCTCGAACGACTGGCACCGACGAATGGCGAGTACCATCATAACGCGAAGTGGCATGACGGCAACGGGCATGCCCATGTGCGCGCGGCTCTCCTCGGGCCTTCTCTTACAGTCCCTTTTGATGAAGGGTCCCTGCTCCTCGGGACGTGGCAGCAAATAGTGCTCATCGATTTCGATAACCGCCCCAGACAACGGGAGGTGATTATCCAACTTATCGGGTCCAACAGATCGGAACATGATTCATGAAGACGTATCGGATCAAACATGTCGACGCTTTTACAACAAGGGTGTTTGCGGGGAATTTCGCAGGAGTCGTTCTGGAGGCCGACGGGCTGACCGACACACAAATGCAGATGATCGCCCGCGAAAAGAATCTTTCCGAGACGGCGTTTGTGCTGCAGCCGACGACGAAGAAGGCAGATATGCAAATCCGATGGTTTACTCCGGCCGCCGAAGTGCCGCTCTGCGGTCACGCGACGATCGCCAGTTTTCACGTTCTCGCCCAGGAGGGACTGGCTGGAATGAAAACGGAGGGTCAACATTTTTTCAGACTTCAAACGAAAAGCGGCATTCTCGCCGTTCGTGTCGAGAAAAATTTTCACGGTATAACCGTAGAGCTCGAATTGCCAATGCCCAATTTCCACGCGAAGAAGTCAATTCCAGCATCGATGTTAGATGCCCTGGGCATTGGAAGTGGGGACGTCGAAGCAAAAATGCCGGTGGTCTTCGACTCGTACTTGTATATCCCTTTGAAGAAACTCGCAAAACTCGGGACGATGAAACCAAACTTTCAGCAACTCGCGAACACCTCACGGTCAGCGAAAGTCCTGGGCGTGTGCCTGTTCACTCTGGAGACTGTGGAAAAACAGTCGGCGGTGCATTCGAGATTCTTTGCGCCTGCTGTCGGTATTAATGAGGACCCTGTGACCGGGTCTGCCAATGGACCCTTGGGAGTG
This sequence comes from Bacteroidota bacterium, assembly GCA_041478155.1. Classification (GTDB taxonomy): domain Bacteria; phylum Bacteroidota; class Ignavibacteria; order UBA10030; family UBA10030; genus JBGOVN01. Next base: position 2,467 of record JBGOVN010000155.1, read on the forward strand.
TATCTGCATCAGTATGCTTCTTCGGCGGGCTTCTCAGTCGCTTCGCGTGAATTGTCGGACGGCCGGATTGAATATGTCGGCGAACAGGGAGATGAGGTTGATCGTCCGGGACGTGTAAAAATTCGCTTGACCGTAGGGCAGCGCGGTGTAGAAAAGGTCAGCATCGCGGGCGAGGCTGTCACAGTGATGGATTCGAGCATCACGTGCTGACACGAACACGGTAGACCTGCGACGACGATGAACCGCACTGCTTTTCTCCTCGTACTCGCTCTCTCCCTCGGATTTTTCATCTACAGCATCAGTCGCCTCATTCTCTCCATGAGAGTCGGTAAGCCGGAGAACCGGTTCGACCAACCCTTCGTGCGGTTGAAGAAAACGTTGTTTGTCGCGATAGGGCAATCGAAGATCCTTCGCGAGCCCGTTGCGGGCATCATGCACGCGCTCATCTTCTGGGGTTTCCTCGTGTTGCTTGCCGCGGTACTTGAATCGATTGGCGAAGGCATCGTGACCGGATTTTCATTCCGCTTTCTCGGACCGTTCTATCGCCCCCTCGTCTTCATGGAAGATCTGTTTGCCGGGCTTGTCATCGCCGCCGTTCTCGCCGCGTTCTATCGCCGGATGATCGTTCGCCCGAAGAGATTGCAGGTTGACCTCCGCGGATTAGTCGACGCTGCTGCGATTCTCGTTGCCATTCTCCTGATCATGTGCAGTATGCTCGGGCAGAATGCAACCCGCATTGCTCTGCAGACCGACGAAGGCGGGAGATTCCTCTCATCCCTCTTCGTCCCGATGTTCTCCGGTATGGCTCACGGGAGTGTCCAGATGTGGTTTGAACTGTTTTGGTGGGCGCATCTCGGACTTGTACTGGGGTTCTTGAATTACCTGCCATACTCCAAACATCTTCACGTCATAACCTCCATCCCGAATGTTTATTTTTCTTCCCTCAAGCCGTATGGTGCTTTGAAACCCATCGACCTCGAAGCGGAGGGAGTGGAGAATTTTGGCGCGCGTGACGTACAGGACTTGACGTGGAAACAACTGCTCGACGGCTACACCTGTACGGAATGCGGCAGATGCACGGCTGCTTGTCCGGCGAGTTCAACGGGGAAGGTTCTCTCGCCCCGGAAAATCATTGTTGATATTCGGAGGCGATTGGAGGAGAAGGAGTCGAGCGCACCGGAGACCGCAACCGCCGCACATGGCGGGGAGCACGACAGAACGCTTCTCCATGACTTCATCACGCCGGAGGAGCTCTTTGCGTGCACTACCTGCATGGCTTGTGTGCAAGAATGCCCCGTCAATATCGAACACGTCGATGCCATTGTTGAGATGCGTCGAAGCCTCGTCCTCATGGAATCAAATTTTCCCCCGGAAGTTCAGGTCGTCTTCCGGAACCTTGAAAACAATTTCACGCCGTGGGCGTTTCCTGCCTCGAGCAGGGGAGATTGGGCACAGGGGTTGCAAATCCCGACGCTCGCCGAAGCTCCTGACGCAGAGGTTCTTTTTTGGGTTGGATGCGCCGGGTCATTCGATACTCGCTACAAGAACGTCACGCAATCTTTTGCGAGGTTGATGCAAAAGGCCGGAATCAAGTTCGCAATCCTTGGGACGGAAGAGAAATGCACCGGCGATCCGGCGCGGCGCATCGGGAACGAGTATCTTGCACAAACGCTGATGAAGGAAAATGTTTCAACGCTGAATCGCTATGGAGTGAAAACCATCGTTGCAACGTGTCCCCACTGTTTCAATACACTGCGGAACGAATATCCCCAGTTCGGCGGGAACTATACCGTCTCCCACCACACCGATTTTCTCGTCAGGCTTATCAACGAGGGGCGCCTCAAGGTATCGAAG
>JBGOVN010000242.1:0-3364 GCA_041478155.1 Bacteroidota bacterium
AATCTTTTATCTTTACAGCAAGTTCACTCCTTAACGATTAACAGCTAGGGCACCATGGCAGGAACGGTCAAGCGTATCGGAATACTGACGGGAGGCGGCGATTGTCCCGGATTGAATGCTGTTATCCGGAGTATCGCAAAGCCCGCGATGTCGTTTTTTGGCGCCACGGTCATCGGCGTTGAGGACGGGTTCGAAGGGTTGGTAGAAGGAAGGATGAGAGAACTCACGCCGAGGGAAGTCGGAGGTATCGTGAACCTCGGGGGGACGATCCTTGGCACGTCGAACAAGGGAAACCCATTCAAGTATCCGATTGAAAAGCCCAGCGGAATTGAGGTCATCGACAACTCGGAAAATGCAATCAAAAACTATAAAGATTGGAGATTGGACTGCGTCATCGCGATCGGCGGCGACGGGACCATGCATATCGTCAATAAGTTCTCCGAACTCGGTCTGAACTTCATCGGGGTTCCAAAGACGATCGATAACGACTTATCGTCTACCGATATGACCTTCGGGTATGATTCTGCGGTCAATGTAGCAACGGAGGCGATCGACCGTTTGCACACCACGGCCTCCGCCCATCATCGTGTGATGGTTGTTGAGCTCATGGGAAGATATGCCGGCTGGATCGCGCTGGGGTCGGGACTGGCAGGAGGTGCCGACGTGATCCTCATTCCCGAGATTCCGTTTGTGTGGGAAAAAATTTATGACCACGTGTTGAAACGAAGTAAGCATGGGTCCCGGTTTAGCATCGTCTGTGTTGCGGAAGGGGCAAAGCCGGCGGCGGGTGATCTCGTTATCAAAGAGCAGGATGAAAAACGCACCGATCCGGTACGTCTAGGAGGGATTGGGGACCTTGTGGCGAAAAAAATTTCTGAAGATACGGGGCTCGAGACCCGGGTCGCCGTTCTTGGACACGTGCAGCGCGGGGGAAGTCCGACTCCCTTTGACAGAATCCTTGCGACCAAGTTTGGTACCATGGCCTTGCAGCTTGCTTCGGAGCGGAAGTTCGGATTCATGGTAAGTCTGCGCGGGACCGAAGTGGTTGCCGTGCCGGTGAAGGAAGCAATCTTGAAGCTTCGGACAGTTCCTCTAGATTCACAGCTCATTCTGGCCGCGCGCGCCGTAGGGACCGCCTTCGGAGATTAGGGAAAGCACATCTGAGACTTCCAGGTTGTTAACCTGCGGTCGTCGGTTCTGGATGCAGCCCGGAAGTTCTTCGCTCGAACTGATATGAGTAATCGCTCTCCATCATCCCGCGTTATCGACCCGCAATTTCTCTTGAACGCCTACTGCAGCGGTTATTTCCCGATGGCCGATTCAGAAAGTGGGGCAATCCATTGGTATTCCCCCGACCCGCGAGCTATCTTCGAGCTTGAAGAATTCTCGATATCAAGAAGCCTTCGCACGAAAATAAAAACGAAAGCTTTTGAAATCCGGTTGAATCAGAGATTCGAGGAGGTGATGAGAAAATGTGCCGAAAGGGATGAAACGTGGATCTCTGAAGAAATAGTCCAGAGCTACTGTTTGCTCCATCGGATGGGCTTCGCACACAGTGTTGAATCGTGGGTTGATGGAAAACTTGTAGGAGGGCTCTACGGTGTCGCCGTCGGCGGCGCGTTCTTCGGCGAGTCCATGTTCAGCCGCGCTACCGACGCCTCGAAGGTCGCCCTCACTGCGCTCGTCGAACGACTGAAAGAACGAAACTTCGAGTTACTCGACACGCAATATATCACGCCCCACCTTGTCCGGTTTGGAGCGAAGGAAATATCAAGGGAAGAATACGTTCGGCGACTCTCGTCAGCTCTCCGCCGAGATTGCTCGTTTGTCTAGAATCGACGGCCGCCATGTCCAACAGTCTTCAGGTTCCAGTCCTCACGGAGTCCAATTTCGCTGGCCTCACCCTTCGCAATCGTGGGAAGGTAAGAGATATCTACGACTTCGACGACTCCCTTCTTATCGTGGCCACAGATCGGATCTCTGCTTTTGATGTCGTCATGTCTCAAGGAATTCCTTTCAAGGGGAAGGTTCTGACACAAATTTCGGAATTCTGGTTCGACCAGACGAAGGACATCATTCAGAACCATATCATCTCCACGATTGTTTACGATTACCCACGATTGTGTAAACCCCACTGGCAGGAACTCGAGAACCGTTCGATGCTGGTGAAGAAGACGAAGCCACTTCCTGTCGAATGCGTCGCACGTGGTTATCTGGCCGGATCGGGATGGCTGGAATACCAGGAAACTCAGAGCGTCTGTGGTATGCCGCTCCCTGCGGGACTCGTGGAATCGTCCAGGCTGCCACAACCCATCTTTACGCCGGCAACGAAGGAAGAGACGGGCAAGCACGATGAGAACATCTCGTTCGACCGGATGGCGGCGATTGTCGGTTCAGACCTCGCCGGACGGGTTCGCGAGACTTCCCTTAAAGTTTATGCACGTGCTGCGGGGATCGCCGAAACGAAGGGTATCCTCATCGCAGATACGAAAATGGAATACGGGATTGACGAAAAAGGGAATCTCATTCTGATCGATGAGCTCTTAACTCCCGATTCATCGCGTTTTTGGCCGAAAGACAAGTACCATCCAGGGCGTCCGCAGGAAAGTTATGACAAGCAGTACGTGCGTGATTATCTTCTTTCGGTCAACTTCAACAAGAAACCCCCGCCTCCAAAGCTCCCCGAAGAAGTGATCTTGAAAACGACCGCCCTCTATCTGGAAGCGCTCAAGAAGCTGAGCGGCAAGACATTAGTCTAAGCTCCATTCCCCTTCGTCATTGAACAATTGATTCTTCGGTGCAGGGCTCGTTGAATGTCCGCCATTATTTCGGTATCTTACACGAATTCGAGTAGCGCACCGTTCGTCATCTTCTCCACTGAACAATGACTATGCTTCCTCTCAATCAAGATAGCATCCTGAAATCGCTGGCGCTCGTAAAGGATCCCGACCTTCATCGGGATATCGTTACGTTGGGTTTCGTCAAGGAGCTCACCATTAAGGGGAACGATGTGGGATTTGACCTTCAGCTCACAACGCCCTCGTGCCCTGTTCGCGACCAGTTCATCGTCGATTGCGAGAAGGCGATTCGTAGTACTGTTGAGGGAGTCGGGAAGATCGACATTCGGATGACCTCCAGCGTTGTAGCTCACGTCAATGTGCAGAAGGAATCGATTTTGCCAGGGGTAAAAAACACAATCGCGGTCGCAAGCGGCAAGGGTGGGGTGGGAAAGTCTACCGTCGCAGTAAACCTTGCGGTATCGTTCGCCATGGACGGCGCAAAGGTTGGGCTCGTCGATGCGGACATCTACGGCCCGAGCATTCCTCTCATGTTTGGCATGAACGAGCGGCCGAAGGTATCGAAC
>JBGOVN010000071.1:0-6047 GCA_041478155.1 Bacteroidota bacterium
GTTTCGCTGTACAACATGCCGCTTGTCATTACCGCGGTCATCGCTGCCTTCATCGCTTTCCCGGAGACGTCCGCGAGAGCAATTCCAAGTTTCGTTTTCTTCTTGTCGAGCCAGACGTAGTCGAAGAAATCTCCCCCTACTTCGTTGGCTGGAACGCAGACGCCGGAAATTTCGAATCCCTTGACGATCGGGTCTTCCTTCGGCATGAGACCCATTTGCATGTCGTGAGCAGTCTGGAGCTCTGTGCCAAGACGTGTACGTTCTTCCAACAATGCTCGTCGCTCGGAAACGAGTTCAAAAGGAACAAGAAGAACCATCGACGAGATCGTTGCAACAATGAACGGATAGTAGTTGAAAAGAACCTCGGCTTCGACATAGGCCAAGATGGCTCCAGCCGTCATGCAGGAAAACAGAAATATAACGGTCCCCGTTGCTCGCCAAATCCGCCTTCGAAAGAAGATGAGTCCAATGCAGGCGATCCAAAGAAGTGCCATTGCATCAAGCAGAAGAGCGGAAGGCGAACTAAGAAAGTCCCCATCGACAATATTCTGAGCAATGGTCGCATAAATCTCTGCGTCGGAAAATAGAATCCGTGATCGACCCGGATTCGCTCCTTCGAATTCGAGAATGACAATTTTTCCAGCGAGGCTCGTCAGAGAAGTATCTGATGACTTCGTTCCGTATCTCCGTTCTAAAGTACCGTCGGATGCATTGAAGGCAAACATAGAGAAGCCGCGCGAGGATCCATACGAGGTTATTTCCCACAAGCCCTGCTTTTGCGGGGAAGGATTGAACCACAGCGTTTGAAAAGGAGGATTCCACCACCGTGAAGTCCCCAAATAGTGGTTGATGAGTATTTGACCATCTTGTCGTTGAGCCGCGGCGAGGTCCGCATGATGGCCTAGATACGTCTCAGCAAGCCGGAGGCCAAGGTTCGGAAGGAAATCAAAATGCGGCTGATAGAAAACGACTTCCCCCCCTTGATACCATTCCACCTGTCCGAAGAGAACTCCTGGCAGGATTTTTTCATAGTAATTTACAAATGCGGAATCTCTGGCATAGGTCCCAAAGACGAGTTTAGCATTCCGCACCGTACGAGCAAGAGATGAATCCATTTCCTGGAGGGGAGAAATGATACCAACCACCTTAGGATGGAATGAATCGATAAACGAGATCGGCGGTAGAAATTTTTCTCCCCCGGATCGTCCGTTAAAATGGACGATCACGACTTGACCGGCGGGAAGAGTTCTATTCCCTCTAACACCAAGGAGAAAAAGATACCAGGATTGCAAGGTGCCTTCTTCGAGACCACCCAGATTCGTCCCCAGCGAGAGCCCCGATGCAACGAAGACGACGAAGGTGTAGTAGAAGAACCGAAATGACTTTGATCGCCGTACTGCCTGATAGGCAACCTGTACAAACGCGATCAATATGGAAATTGGGATGATCACAAATGGAGCAGCCTCCACATCGAATATGAACCGCTGTCGTAGATATTCGTTAGGCGTCAAATTCCTGATGACCGCTTTACCAACATATTGTCCAACAATAATCGCTGAGGAAAGCCCGACGATGACGATGAAGAGAGTCGCGAACGACTTTCGCAAACTGGTTAGACCCTCTGCAGAACCGGCTCCGATCAAATTGAGATATCGCGAAAGAAAAATAATCACCGCGGAAGCAAAGAGGTACACACCAGTACAAAAAACTAACAGCTGAACGCTGCCCCACTGGTGGGGATTGAACCAAAATCGATCGAGTTCGTTCATCCACACAACGACGCCGAGGACAATCGAAGATGCAAGGAGCGTTAGAATTTGTTTTCTTGTCATGGGATCATCCCCTTCATCAAAACAGCTGTTGTAAATACCGATATATTTTTTTCGATAGAGCGTGCGGCCGCCTTTGTTGGGGTACTTTCACGTAGCCGTCGCCGTCAAATCTGAAACCTCTACCTACTGTCCAACGATTCCATTGCCGATCATCGAAGGAGACTGGAATCTACCTGTCACTGAAGCTTTCCCATTCGCAGTCGAGTTCATCCCCATTTCCTTCGTCTCCTCCGAAAGAGATTCGCTATCTTAGTATCTACTCTCGTCCCACCTTAAAGTTTCGTCAACTCACACCCCTCTCTCGTCCGAGCGCCCCCGGGAATTCCTCTACCACCGACGTATGAACGGAATGCAGATGCAAAAAAAAATTTGACTACTATCGGCCTTTGAGTGCGGTAGCTCCCGTTTCGAAAACTTCGATGAGCGATGTGAGTCCGACGATTTCGAACACTTTCTGCATGTGGGGGGAGAGTCCGGTTGCCCGGAGCGACTTCTTGCGCTCTGTACACTCCAGCGCGAGCCCGATCAAGACACGGAGGCCGGAACTATTGATAAACGTGTCGGATTGAAACCGGAGGAGGAATTGCTTGGCGCCTTGTGAGGCGAGATTCTGGTAAGCGCCGAGGATGGCTGTTTCAGACGTGTCGGTGATGTCACCGGAGATATCGACAATGCCGACTCTTTTTTGCAGGGAGAAAGAAACGCTGGCAGGTTTCCGCACTTCTCACCTCAGAATACTCCATGAAACTACTTGAAGCTCTCGACTGCCCGTTCCACCGTGTCGTAGGTTTTGAATACTTTGACCAGTTGCGTGATAACGAACAGACTTTCGACTTTCTCTGTGACGTTGGCAAGGCGCAAATCTCCCCCTTTGGTCTTCACGGAGGTAAGCGCTGCAATCATCGTCCCGAGTCCTGTACTGCTCATCCAACGAACTCCACTCAGGTCGAACACAATCTTCTTGACGTCCTCCTTCAGCAGGCCGTATATTTTATCGCGGATGTGCTCTGTATCCGGCTCCCCCATCAGGTTGCCTTTGAACGTCACAACGGCAACATCGCCGTGCAGTTTTTCCTTGATCCTCATGAGAGCCTCCTTGTCGGTGTTTCGAATCAACCGGAGTTGATCGATAATTCACGTGGGGGATGGTACAACGAAATTGCAGGAATGTCAACGAGGTTTTTGACGCATTTCGACATCATACATTTCGATATCGGCGGAGCGATGCAAGAGCGTCAGAAGCGGCTCACGTCCCGGCCGAACACAAGAGCCTTGAACCAATCGAAGAGTACGAGAAGTTTGTTTTTCATGCTGACGAGACGGGTGAGATACGCCGAGCGCCAAAAGAGAAAACTCAGGAACCCTCTTCCCTTCACCGCGGAAAGGTCCGCGAGAGCCCGATGCTCTCCGACGTACGCCAGCATTCCCAGGTTCCTATACTCGAACGGCAAAACCTTCTGTTCTTTCGCACGCCGCTTCAACGCTCGTGCGAGGTAGCGCCCCTCCTGCTGTGCAACTTGAGCCGTCGCCGGGAGGTTTTTTTCGCTCACGACAACACAGTCTCCCAATGCGTACATATCCTGGGCTGAAGTGACTGCGAGGAAGTCGTCAACAATAAGACGGGAGGTCTTGTCCTTCGGAAAAGGCAGCGCCTGGATGAACTTGGTTGCTCCGATTCCTGTCGACCAGACAACCAGGCCGCACGGTATGTCCGTGCCGTCTTTGAGAAACACGGTATTCTTTTCGACTCTTGTCACTAGCGACCCTGTGCGGACATCGATGTTTTGGCGTTTAAAATGCTTAGTTGTGTAGTCGCTGAGCGCAACATCAAACGAGGTCAGGATGTGGTCGCCCGCTTCAAGGAGGATGATGCGAACGTTTTCCGAGAGCCATCGATACGTCCGGCGAATGTCCTCGACCAGGAAGTCGTGCAACTCAGCGGCAAACTCGACACCGTTCGGCCCGCCTCCGACGACCACAAACGTGAGCAAGCGCCTTCGTTCCGCATCGGGAATATCCGGCTGCGCAGCCTGCTCGAAGCACTCGATAATGCGTTGACGTATTTCCCGTGAATCAGAGAGTTCCCTCAAAAAAAAAGCATGCTCCGCCACTCCAGGGATTCCATAAGTGTTTGCCGTTGCCCCAACCGCGATGACAAGCAAATCGTACGAAACCTCGAAGCGGTTCCCCTCCAGCGCGCCGGCGCAGGTGATTTTCTTTTGATCTGCGAGAATTCCCTCACACGACGCCTGGAAGTATCGAACCGCCGGTCTGGCGGTGCGTATGGGCTCGATGATGCTCCGGAACTCGATCGTCCCCACCGTCGTGCTCGGAAGGAGCGGAGTGAAGAGAAAATGATTGCGCGGGCTGATGACAGTAACGTCAAACAGGTCCGTGTCGACTTTCTTTACAAGACTGAAGGCGCCGAAGCCGGTGCCCAGTATAACGAGTTTTTTCTTCGCAGGCGAGGAGGTCATGAACTTTGAGCCAAATCAATTTTCCATTATTAATGTACCGATAATCGTTCCTGATTCCAACGTTCGACGTCGTTACCTTGTATTGTCTTCTCCGCCGTTTTCTTTGTAATATTGTTTTGCACCGGTAGAGACGATCCGCCGGATCGTCCCCACGGCGACGCCTCCCCTAACAATGATCACCATCCTCCCCATACAATCCCTCGACGATCCCCGTCTTCGGCCGTACCGGACTCTCCGGCAGCCGGTGGAGCATGAACGCGAAGGAATATTCGTCGCAGAGGGAGAAAAAGTCGTTCGGCGCTTCGTGGAAAGCGACCTTACGGTCACTTCTGTTCTTCTCACGCCGGAATGGCTCCTCCAGTACAGGGAAATTCTGGAAAAGAGAGTAGAGCAGATCGAGGTGTTTGTGGGTGAGAAGGAATTGCTCGAGACGATCGTAGGATATCGTCTGCACCAGGGAGTCATGGCTGTGGGGAGAATACCGGTGCCGGCGGACCTCCAAAGAATAATACGCAATACGTCCCATCCTCTTCTGTTCGTCGCACTCGATGGCTTGACCAACTCCGAGAACCTCGGCGTCGTGGTGAGAAACTGCGGCGCCTTCGGCGTTGACGGATTGATCGTCGGGGAGACGTGCAGCAGTCCGTACCTGCGCCGCGCGGTACGAAACTCCATGGGAGCAGTCTTTAAACTCCACGTCGTCCACGCGATAAACCTCGTAGCGACGTTAACGATGCTTCATTCCGACCGCGCAGTCGAAATCATCGCCGCACATCCGAGGCCGAAGTCCACGAGTCTCACCGAAGTTGATTTCTCAAAAAATTGCTGCGTTGTTTTCGGAAGCGAGGGGGAAGGGATTTCTGTGGAAGTTCTCTCTGCATGCGGAAAATCAGTTTCAATCCCGATGCACAATGGCGTCGACTCTCTCAACGTAGCGAGCGCGCATGCGGTTGTTCTCTATGAGATTCGGAGACAGCGGGGGAAACGATGACCGCGATTTTTCCCTGTGGGGAAAACGGACTATTGAGGCTTCGGAACGGGAGGTGGTAAAACTCGTGCAACAATTTCCGACTGAAAGTTGCATTCGCGATGGGAGGTATCGCAAAAGGGCTTGTCCTTGCTCTCGCCACACCGGCAGAGCGAGATCCGTGTTCTGCCATTCAGGTCGAACTTTCTTCCTTCCTGGTCGAACAGTTCAAAATCCCCTTCAACTTTTATCGACCCATTCGATTTGACGATTATTTTGGCCGGCATATAAGTTTAGTCGCCTTACTGTGTCGATGATTTTTTTTGATCCTTGGGGATTCTAAAATCGATTGAGAGCTGCGTAGTCTCCCACGTCATTCTTAACGTTCCCGAGCCGTTTCCGGTTCGTTCCAGTTCTATCGTGAAGAGCTGTACAGTATCCTTGACCATTTTTTTCTTAAGAGGGAGGCGAACGAGATCATACTCGGTATTATACACTGTCCCCCACTGCTCTGTTTCTGTATTAATGATAAGCCTCCATTGCGTTTCCGACGGAAGCGTATACAGCGTGTACGACCCTTTCGGAAGAAGCGAATCTCCGAACAAGAGGTCTGTCTCCGTTACAAACGCTGTTGCTTCGTTCGCTCCGGTCCGCCACCAACGGGTGTAGGGAACAAGCGCTCCCATGATTTTTCTCCCGCGCATCGAAGGGCGGCCGTAGTTCACGGAGATTTTTTTTCCTCCGATAACAATTTCAGCCGAGTCACGCGGA
>JBGOVN010000151.1:0-4400 GCA_041478155.1 Bacteroidota bacterium
CGCAATTCTCGCACCTTCCTCCTTTAACGTTAAAGCTAAACCTGCCCGGCTTGTAGCCGCGAATCTGAGATTCGGGTAGTTGAGTAAAGAGGTCTCTGATGAGGGTGAAGAGCCCGGTGTAGGTCGCAGGGTTAGACCGTGGCGTCCGGCCGATCGCGGTTTGGTCGATGTCAATCACCTTGTCGAGGTGCTGCAATCCCTCTATTGATTGGTACGGAAGAGAGAGCCGTTTTGTCTTGTAGAATTTCTTCGAGAGGATCGGGAATAGTGTCTCGTTGACCAGCGACGACTTCCCCGACCCGCTCACACCCGTCACACAGACGAATGTGCCCAAAGGGATTTTCATCGCTACGCTTTTCAGATTGTTTCCCTTTGCTCCGGTAATGCTGAAACTTTTTCCCGTGCCAGTTCTTCGTTTTTCCGGAAGTTCAATCCTCTTTTTCCCCTTAAGATACAGCGCCGTCAGCGAAGCTCCGCCAAGCCCATTCCCCGAATCTTTTAGTTTGGTATTTTGAATTTTTAGTTGACTTGGCCGACCCGTGGTCACGACGTTTCCGCCGTGCTCGCCTGCCCCCGGACCGAGGTCGACGACATAGTCCGCGCTTTCGATCATCTCCTTATCGTGCTCGACCACGATCACCGTGTTCCCCAGATCGCGCAGTGATTTCAGCGAATCGATCAGCTTGATATTGTCGCGCTGGTGTAATCCGATGCTCGGCTCGTCGAGAATGTAGAGCACCCCGACAAGCTGAGTGCCGATCTGCGTTGCGAGACGAATCCTCTGCCCCTCGCCGCCTGACAGTGTCCTGGCCGGGCGGTCTATGGACAGGTAGCTCAGACCGACGTTGAGGAGGAAATCGAGCCGTTGATTGATTTCCTTGAGAACCTGGCGTGCGATTTCTTCATTCCGCTCTGAGAGTGTAAGTCCAGCAAAGAAAACCCTTGCGTTGTCAATGGACAGCTTGACGACGTCGTACATATTCCATTGCTTTCCCGTCTTCGCATCCTCGAGCTTGACGGCAAGGCTTTCTTTCTTGAGCCGTCCGCCATTGCAGACGTCACAACGATTCGTGGACATGAACGATTCCACCCAATCTCGAATCTGATTTGACGTTGTTTCATCGTAGTAGCGCTGGAGCATCTTCAGAAGTCCTTCGAAACGGTGCTTGTAGGTTACCGTGCGTCCGGAATCGTAGGCATACTCGATGTCAATTTTTTCATTCCCCGTCCCATGGAGAAGAGCCTCTTTCGCGAGAGGAGGGATTTTCTTCAAGGGAGTATCAAAATCAAACTTGAATTTCTTCGCAACGGCCCGAAGCTGGCTGAACATCCAGGTCTGCCGCGGCTTCCCAAGCGCAGCGATTCCCTCCTGATTGATGGAAAGGTTCTCATCGGGCACGATGAGATTCAGGTCGAACGCTTTGAGTTCTCCGAGTCCTTCACACCGCGGACAGTATCCCGCCGGTGAATTAAAGGAAAACGAGTTCGGGGCAGACTCTTCATAACTCATGCCGCAGTACGTGCACGAATACTTTTGACTGAAGAGGTGGTCGGCCTTGCCGTCATTCACGATCAAAACCCCTTCCCCAAATCTCAAAGCAACCTCGACAGAGTCAGCGATCCTCGACCGGATTCCTTTTTTAGTCTCAATCCGATCGACGACGATCTCAATGTTGTGAATCTTGTACCGGTCCGCCTTCATGCCCTTTTCGATCGGGCGTACTTCGCCGTCGACCCGGACACGCACGAAGCCGTCCTTGAGGATTTGTTCAAAGAGCTCGCGGTAATGCCCTTTGCGTCCCTTCACGACCGGAGCGAGAACCTGGAGCTTCGTCCCCGGGGGAAAGCTCACGATAGCGTCGATGATCTGATCGACCGACTGGCGGTGGACCTTTCTCCCGCAATTGTAGCAGAACTGTGTTCCCACGCGTGCAAACAAGAGACGCAGATAGTCGTAGATTTCGGTGACCGTTCCGACCGTCGAACGCGGGTTCGAACTCACAGTCTTCTGTTCGATGGAAATGGAGGGACTCAGCCCTTCGATGTAGTCGACATCGGGACGTTCCATCATTTCGAGAAACTGGCGGGCGTATGCAGAGAGACTCTCGACATATCGCCGCTGTCCCTCTGCGTAAATCGTGTCGAATGCAAGGCTCGACTTGCCTGAGCCGGAGAGACCCGTGATGACCGTTAGTGAATCCCGCGGAATTTCGACGTCTATGTTTTTCAGGTTGTGGACGCGTGCGCCACGCACAACGATGTTTTCTTCAGGCATCAGAAGCGGGATGGGTTTTACGATTTGTGATTCGGACGGGGGTTTGGGAGCTTCTTCTTCGTTTTCGACTCTCTGACCCGGTAACTGCCTTGAGCTTCTCACGAACAGCTTAATTCATCTTTCTTCGTTTATTCAAATATTCAAACAGAGCTTTATCAAACGGCGTGCTGGTGTCGAGCAACACGTAGTCGATGGCATTGTCGCGGCATTCACGCTTGTAGGTCTCCAGAAACTCGAGCATAGATTGCTGGTACTCTCGTTGAATGTGCCAGGGCTGCGTCATCAACTCTTCCCGCGTCTCCATGTCTTTGAAGATCGCGTCGTTGCCGAATGCAAACGAGCGTTCCAGGGGGTCAAGAACCTGCATGACGATCACTTCGTTCCCTTTGTGTCGGAAATGCTTGAGAGCCGTGAGCACCTTTTTCGGGTCGTCGAACAGATCGCTGATCACGATGACGAGTCCTCTCCGCTTCATCTGCTCTGCAACCCGATGGAGAGAGACCGCCGTACCGGTTTTATTGCCTGTCGTCAGAAGTTCGAGTTCCTTCAAGATTTGTTTTAAATACAGCCTCGTCGCTCGGGGCGGCATGGAAATCCGGATCGCCTCGTCATAGACAGTGAGCCCGACCGCATCTCGTTGTTCGACCATCAGGTACGCGAGGGCGGCCGCGATGTAGGATGCATAGTCGATTTTCTTAATGCCTTCCGACCCGAACTCCATCGATTTGCTCGCGTCGATGAGGATGTATGACTTGAGGTTCGTCTCTTCCTCAAACTGCTTGATGTAGTACTTGTCCGTTTTCCCGTACGCTTTCCAGTCGATATGCTTGATTTCATCTCCCGGCATGTACTGGCGATGCTCGGTGAACTCCACACTGAATCCGTGATAAGGACTCTTGTGGAGGCCAGTAATGAATCCTTCCACGACGAGGCGCGCCCGCAGTTCCATGTTGGCGAGCTGTGCGACTACACTCGGCTGGAGATATTTTACAGATTCGGCCATGCGGTGTTACTTCTTCGGTTTTTTTGTCGCGGGTGTTTCGGACGGTTTCACTTTCGCGTTGAGAATCTCAGCCGGATCCTTTCCCAGATTCTCTAATTCAAATCGGGCGGACGAGATCATCGGGCTCCCCGGATACCGTCGAAGGAAGTTTTCATAGCCCAGTCTTGCTGAATCGTAGTTCTTGACCTCATTGTTGTAGAGATAGCCCACAAGAAAGGCCGCACTCGAGGCAGTCGCATGGTCCGGAAATTCAGTTGCAATCCGTTTGTAAGCGCTGATCGCCCGTGCTGCGTCGTGCTTATTTGTTTGATAGATGCTCCCCATCGCATAAAGTGCCTCGGGAACCGCTAGACTTTTTGGATAATTGACGGTGAGGGCCTGATAATTCTCGAGGGCGTCATCGAACTGACTTCCCTTGTGAGCCTCGATGGCATTCTTCATGAGCTCTTGCTCTGAGAGTTTGGAGCAGCCGAGTACCGAGAGAAAAACTGTCGCAGAAACGATCCACGTCTTCATGTTCCAACCCCGAGAAGTGCTTGTTGAAGGCGGTTCATAATATCGAAAGATGATGGGAGAATCAACGAACACTAGAGGATGGATTTCTGCAGAACGGCGCAGAAGAATCCGTCCGTCCCGTGGCGATGAGGGAGCAATCGATGAAAATTGACCGAGTCTTTGACTTCCCCGCTTTGGTCGATAACATTGATCGGGAGTATCGAAAAATCCGGATGCATCGCGAGAAAGCTTGCTATGACGTCCTCATTTTCTTCTTTGAAGAGAGAACATGTCGCGTACGCAAGTCGCCCGGATCTTTTCACGAGAGGAACGCATGATTGCAGAATAGCGAGCTGTTTTGCCGCCAATTCGCGGGCCATTTCCTCCGACACGGTCCATTTCATTCCCGGATTACGTCTGATCGTTCCGGTGCCGGTGCACGGGGCGTCGACGAAGACGATATCGAAGTATTCCTGGTACTGGTCAGCCATCTCGTCGATTGAATTGACGAAGCGTGGCCGGATGTTAAACGCTCCCGCCCGCCGTGCCCGTTTCCGGAGCTCCTGCAGCCTAAACTCCTGAATATCGGTGGCAACGATCTCCCCGCGATTCTTCATCAACGCTGCA
>JBGOVN010000126.1:0-4821 GCA_041478155.1 Bacteroidota bacterium
CACCAACCCCAGAGAATCTATCGACGCGTTCAGCATTTTCGAGGAGTAGAATACGGTCAGTCTTGCATCCGGAACACGGCATTCCACCGCTGCACCCCGGAAAAAAATATTTCCATCTGTCGCAAGGTAGGGCCTTAAGCCCTCTCCATTTTTCCTGATACTTGATATAGCTTCACTCCCTTTCCCCGCCCCCGAGGGTCGCCAGAGAGCTAATCCTTGCGCCGATTCAATGACATAATCGCCAAAGATAATCCGGGTCGAAAGAGCCGGTATTGACCAGAAGGTATATCCGCCCCATGAATCTGTCAGGAACCGCTCTCCCCGGTCTTTTCGCGTCACGATCCCTGCTCCTGAGAGGTTAACTCCGCTGCTGGCTTCTCCACCAGACCGCAACACGAATCGATTGTACGAGCGTGTAGGAGATCCAAGAAACGAGCCGTCCAGGAATCCTTTCGACAGTTGCATATCCTGTGAGACCCGAGTTCGCATGGATACGATGGAGGGGAATCGATTTGCCGGCCCTTGGGCATTTTCGCGCACACAGATGAAATGTTGGATCCGAAGAAACAAATCGACCGGCATACCCTCGACAAAGAGTATCTGTTCCTTTGCATTAAATCTCGCACCCGACCGATATGAAACGATGCGAGAAGCGAGGATAGTCGTTATTCCCGGTATCGCTTCCAACTCCTCTCTGCTGGCACGATTCAGATCCACAGGGTTCTCCTCTAATGCATTGAAGGCTTCAATATTTTCAATGTTGATTTGCTCCGGATCTGACCTGTCCATAACACGATCGCCGTCGAACGATTCCAGCGACTGAGTACTGTCGTGCCGTGGACGGTTCTGCCCCGTTGTTTCTTGACAAGAGAGGATAACAAACAATACGAGCATCGAAGGGTTATTCATTGAATTTCACTGTCATTTCGATTTGATGAGTCCATCCAAGATCCGGATGGCTGTATGCGGCGTAACTGAATTCGAATGGTGCATACGATATGGCAGTTCCGACGGAGAACTTGTCGGGATTGTTCGCTACACCAACGCGTACGGCGACATGCTCGAAGACCACCTCCTCAACCCCCATTTTCAAGCTCATTGGAAACCGTGTGTCTTTTTCGATTTCAGAGGTCAGAATGAGATTTTGGAGCAGTGCAAAGACGACCCCAAGATGAAAGACTTGTGGAAGCGTCTCACGATTCTGCCCAGCAGTTGAGGCCGTAACGTTTTCAAATGTGAAACCTAGCCGGATGTTCTCGAGAATCGAAGCGAGGAGACCGACATCAATGGTCGACAACGACGCCGTTCCGTAGTTCTTGATCGACAACCGGTCAAGACTGAGTGTGATTCCTGCAGCGGTGTGTGCATCAAGCCGGAATCCCGTTCCTATTCGAAGGACGTTTTCGTTGTAGAGGTCGAATCCGAAACGCTCGAGGCTGAACCCTATCGTAGTTGAGGAAAATGGAAGGGTTGCAGCAAGAGCGTTCGTTCGAAGCTCGGGGAGCCCAAACTGCTCATTGACGACAAATGCCGACAATTGAAATTGTGAGATGAAGGATAGACCCGCGGGATTGTACGCAACGGCCCAGGCATTATCCGCAACAGCGACAAAGCTGTTCGCCAGGGCAATCGCCTTCGTACCGCGACCGTTGTTGTCCGTACCGGCCGAAAGGAAGGCCGAAGGAAAGGCCGAAAGAAAGGAATGAACGACAAAAAGCCAAACGAAACCCGTTCTCATCCTCGCTCCCCTTGCTGAGAGAAGAGAATTTGGTTATATTCGCAGGATTAGATTTTTTTATCGAAGAG
The DNA here is from genome assembly GCA_041478155.1 of Bacteroidota bacterium. GTDB lineage: Bacteria > Bacteroidota > Ignavibacteria > UBA10030 > UBA10030 > JBGOVN01. The sequence continues at coordinate 1,807 of JBGOVN010000126.1, forward strand.
GAAAAATGAAACGCCCCTTTATTCTCGCGCTGGTGATGGCATGTTTCCCCCTTCTTGTGCTGCGCACACAAGAACTCAACTGTGAGGTCACCGTCAACCTCGAAAGCATTCCAACAGCCCAACGGGACTTATTGCGAAATTTTAAGACGGAGATAGAACGTTATCTCAACAACAATCGGTATACAACGGAGGATCTTGAAGGGGAGAAGATTCAGTGCACGGTGAGCATCGTCTTTAAGAGTGTCACCGGCGAGAACAGATATCTCGCGCAGGTGTTCATTGGCAGTTTACGTCCGGTCTATATCGGCAACGACAAATCGGAGAAGGTGACACCCATCCTAAGAATCTCCGACGAAGACTGGGAGTTCAGCTATATTCCGAACCAGAGAATGATTCAGGATAATTTCAATTTTGATCCGTTCACTCATTTTCTCGATTTCTACGCCTATCTCATTCTTGGGTTCGATTTCGATACGTACAAAGAACTTTCCGGAGCGCCCTACTTCCAGAAGGCTCTCAACATCTGCAACCTCGGGAGCGCCTCATCCGCAAAAGACTGGCAGCAGACTTCGTCGGGCACCTACAGCCGCTTTGGCCTCGCAAATGAGATCATCGATGTCAAGTACAATCCAATCAGGCTTGCGTACTTCACGTATCATTTTGACGGGATCGACCTCCTCGCCACCGAATCCGTGAGAGGCTACTCGAACTTGCTAAAGGCAATTCAAGCGGTTTCCGACGTCAAGCAGAGGCAGAACGCTACGAGCCTCCTGGCCAGGCAATTCTTCGACGCCAAACACAAGGAAATCGGCGACACCTTTCTTGGATATCCCGACCGTCTCATCTACGATCGGCTTTCCTCCATGGACCAGGAACACAGCCTCATTTACCAGGATTACAAAAAGAAGTAGACCTGGTGTCACGGCACCATCTTGACATCGAGGATCTTGTCCCCTACCTGAATCCTGTCTGCGTTCTCCATTCCGCGAACGACCTTTGCAAAGATAGTATAACGCCCGTCGAGGTGAGGCGTGGGGACATGGGTTATGAAGAATTGACACCCTTCCGTATCCCTGCCAGCACTTGCGATTCCGCAATATCCGCGCTCATAGTTTACGAGTGATACTTCCGTCCGGATCGAATAACCGGGTCCTCCCCAACCGTCACCCCTCGGATCCCCTCCCTGTATAACAAAGTTCGGGACAACCCGATGAAAGTTCAATCCATCAAAGAACTTTCTCCTCGTTAGTTTTACGAAACTAAGGACAGTAAACGGGGCATCGGTCTTGAGCAACTGGAGCGTGATATCCCCTTTGACCGTGTGGACAACAACCTGCTGATTTTCCTTGATCTGTTCTAGCGCTTCCCAATCGTAGTCCGAATATTCAGGCTTTGACGCCTTCGGAAGTTTTTCAGAATAGTCCTTCCCTGTGACCCTCTTCAACGCAGCGGCAGCGCCAACGGCGACCGTCCGGTCCGCATCAGCCAACCCCTTCTCGAGGGTCGGGACGACGCTGGCATTGCCGACCTTCCCGAGAGCGTCGATGACTGCTTGCATCGCCTCCACGTCATTTGGGCTCGAGAGTTTAGCGTACGCGGCCATTAGGTCTTCCAACACCGCATTCGAATCACCGCTTCGGCGAATGAGCCCGTATACCGAACTATCGCCGAAGGCGTTTGCGACGAGAGTCGTGATTCCCATGTCCCTTCGTTGAAGTGATTTTCTCCCCTTCGATTGGAGTGACCCGGCAATGTCTTTCCAATAGGTGGTATCTCCACCGATCGTTTTCAAGCCGGCTTGGGTCAGCTCCCGTCGAATGAAATCCCACGCTGCCATCGCAACTCGGGTTGAATCTTCGTCCAACTTTTCGATCAGAAATTCCAAATCTTCTCTCTCCATCCTCAGACTTACTGTCTCCAGGATTTTCGACTTTAACAGTAATGTTGCATGCTCGTCATGATAGAGTTCTTTCAACGAGGCGATAGCTTCGCCAAAATGTTTTCCGAGCGCAACAATTGCTTCAGCCTTAACTGACGGGGGTGCGGACTTGTCGGTCTGTACAATTCGGACGAGCTCTTGGTGAATAAGCTCTCGTTCGTCGGATAATGCGATAATCTCCTGAGGTAATCCGGTGATCGTCAGGAGTGTCGAAATCCGAACGTGGTCATTTTTCGAATTCAAAAAACCAACAAGCCGATGAAGAAGTCCGGTGTTCGACGGTACGAATGCGCCGAGAGACCTTACAAGCTGGACCTCAACCCTCCACTCGTGGTTTTTGTTTTCACCGACCTCGATTCTTTTCAGGAGGTCGATTGCATCGCCCGATTTCGTTCTTCCAAGGAGGGTGACAAGTTGCATTCGCACATCGACGTTCTTGTCCGAAGCGAGCTTTGCAAGCAACTCCCGACGCTTTGATATTTCAACGTCAACAACACCGCTCGGAGCCGAGCGCCAGAGTGCATACAAGGCACCTGAGCGGACGGCGGCGTCGGGATCCCCGAGGAGATCAAAGCACAACCATATTGAACGTTCCGACTTGACGTTCCGCAATGCAAACCGTGCCACGCTGAGTGCTGTTGGTTGTTTGGGGAGGTATTGAGCTGATGTGCTCAGAGCAACCAGAGAATCAAGCGCCGGAGCGTTACCGCATTTGCCGAGAGCTTCAAGAATGCGGCCCAGGACTTTCGAATCACGCTCGTTGTGGAGTGATCCGATGAGGTCATTCTGAAATGAACTTCCACCGATCTGACCCAATGCGAAGGCTGTTGCGGCGCGTACCGACGGATCGACGTCGCGGAGGAGCGGAACAAGCGCTACGACGGTCGAGGAGTCTTGAATATTTGCGAGAGCGATTGCAGCGCGAGCTCGCAGGAGACGATCGGGACTGGAAAGATATAAAACCAGACTCCCGTCGCCAAGAGACCGTTGGTCCTGGAGCTGAAGAATCTGGCGTTCGTCTTTTGAAAGGATTTGACCCGAGAGGAGGGAGGGATAGAAGAGCAGAGCCAGGACAA
>JBGOVN010000257.1:0-3196 GCA_041478155.1 Bacteroidota bacterium
CGAAAACCGAAGTAACGAAATAGAGAATATTGATCTAACGAGAGACGATGAAAGCCATGAAATCAATGTCGTTCGATATCGGCCAGTATGCAGAAAACTTCCGGAACATCGGGACGATTTTTAAAAAGGAATTGAGGTCGTACTTCAACTCAGCAGTCGCGTATGTCGTGATCGTGGTCTTCCTTGCGATTGTCGGATGGTTCCATTCGAGCAATCTATTTCTCATCAACGTCGCTTCTCTCCGCTTGATGTTTGAGCTCATCCCGCCGGTGTTCTTATTCGTCATCCCGGCTATCACGATGCGTCTCCTTGCAGAAGAGAAGAAGACGGGCACAATAGAGCTGTTGGCGACGAAGCCGCTGAGAGATGTCGAGGTCGTTATGGGCAAGTTCCTCGCGGCGTGGGCGTTAATCGGGGTCGCACTGCTTCCCACCCTCCTCTATTATATAACGATCGCTTTTTTGGGGGATGTCGACAACGGACCTATCATCGGCGGGTATCTCGGCCTCATGTTGATGGCGGGGGTGTACGTCGCCGTCGGCCTGTTCGCTTCCAGCCTCACCGAGAATCAGATCATCGCTTTCATTGTCGGTTTCGTGTTTGTTTTTGCGCTTTACATGTTCGACAAGATCCTGATGTACGTTCCCGACTTCTCGGCGAGCGTTATCGAATTCCTAGGCGTCGATTTTCATTTCTCGAACATCGCCCGCGGCGTGATCGACTCGCGCGATATCATCTATTTTGTCTCTCTCCTCGGTTTCACCCTTTACCTTTCTGTTGTCTCGCTGGAGCGGAGAAAATGGTAGCGGCAATCTTCCTGACATCTATCGCAAATGGCTCGATTGACTCGAACGGCCTGAACGGACGTACGGTATAAGCGATGAACAGCAAAAAAACTCAGTCGATCGTCCGGGCTTTTCTCCTTCTGGGAATACTCGTCCTCCTCAATGTCATTTCCGTGCGACTGTTCACGCGCCTGGACCTCACGAAACAGAACATCTACACGCTCTCGGAGGCAAGCAAGAATCTCGTCAAATCATTGGACGACCGCGTCACTGTGAAAGCGTACTTCACGGAGGACCTGCCAGCACCGTACAACAACAACCGACGCTCCGTCCTCGATATTCTCAACGAATACCGCGCCTACTCTCGCGGCAACCTGCACTACGAATTCGTCAACCCCGAGGGTGAAAAAGGTGAACAAGCCGCCCGCCAGCAGGGTGTACCCCCTGTGGAAGTGCAGGTGGTCAAGGAAGATAAGTTTGAAGTTAAGCGTGCATATCTGGGTCTGGTGTTTCTGTACGAAGACAAGAAGGAGATTATTCCGGTCATTCAGAACCTCGGCTCGCTCGAATACGACATCAGCAGTGCTTTGAAACGCCTGACGACGCGGTCGAAGAAGAAGATCGGCTACACCACCGGACATCAGGAATCGGAACTTTCCAGCATGAAGCGGGCGAACGACGAACTCTCAGCTCAATACCAGCTCGTTCCCGTCGACCTGAGCAAGAACCCTGAGGTCCCGCAGGATCTCGCTGCGCTCCTTGTGATCTCTCCGGTGACAAAGTTTGCAGACAGCGCAAAGTATGCGCTCGACCAATACCTCATGCGGGGCGGCAAGGTCGCGTACCTTCTGAACAAAATGAGCGCGAACCTCCAGCAGCGCTACGCGCAGCCGATCGACCTCGGTCTGGAGGATATGCTGGAGAACTACGGCGTTCGTGTCAACGCCGATTTGATTCGCGACGCGCAGTGCGCGAATATTACCGTGATGCAGAACCAGGGACAGTTCCAGATCCAAAGCCAGATTCCGTTCCCCTATCTCCCCAACGCAGCGACGTTCGACAAGACAAACCCGATAGTCAAAGACCTCCAGAGCTTGATTTTTTATTTCATCAGCTCGGTCGACACTTCGCTCGCCTCTGCCAAGGGGCTCAAGGCGGAAGTCCTTGTTCGCTCCTCGAAGCATAGTGGGCGCCAGACGGGTTTTGCGATGCTCGACCCTTTCCAGCGATACACGGCAGCTGACCTGCCCGAGTCCGGCATACCCATGGCCGCTGTCGTCGAGGGTTCATTCAAGAGTTACTTCGAAGGAAAGCCGCTCGCTCCGGCGGTTGCCAAGAGCCCGACAACCAGGATTCTCGTGGTTGGCGACGGAGATTTTATGAAAGACGAATACCTCGGCAATCGCAACAACCTGACATTCTTCGTCAACATCGTCGACTACCTCGCCGACGATGCCGGTCTCATAACGATTCGTTCAAAAAACGTCTCACAGCCTCCGCTCGAACAGCTCTCGGACGGGACAAAACGGATGGTGAAGTACGGCGATCTCATCGTTCCTCCCGTGCTCATCGTTGGGTACGGCCTCCTTCGCTGGAGAAGAAGAGTCACGTTGAAGCGATCGCTCTAAACCGCGTTCATACGACATGAAGCGTACTACCATACTCCTCGTCGGCCTGTTTGGCCTCCTTCTGCTTATAGCGTATCTCGTTCTCCAAAAGCCCGGAGAGAAAAGCTCGGGTTCTGAAAGCGCCGGGGTTCTTGTTGTTCTCGATTCAGTCGCCGTCGACAAGATTTCCATCAAGTCTCCCGCCTCATTCTCATGGGTCGTTCTCGAGAAACATGGCGTAGAATGGTTCCTTGAGCAGCCGATTCACTACAGAGCCGATCAAAATTATGTCGCGACGGTCTTGGGCCAGATAAAACATCTCGAGACGCACGGCATCGTATCGAGCAATCCGGAAAAACAGTCGGTCTTTCAGGTTGACTCGACAGGGATTCTTGTCACGATCTTCGAGCACGGGACGGAGAAAGCTTCCTTCATCGTTGGAAAACCCACCAGCAGCTTCGCCGAAACCTACACCCGCAAGCTACCCTCGAACGACGTGGTCGCCGTCGAAGGGTCGCTTGGCTTCACTTTCAATCGACAGCTCAAAGACTGGAGAGACCGGACGGTCTTCACGACGTCGCGCGAGAGTATCAAAGAAGTGAAGTACCAATTCGGTGATACGACGTTCGTGTTGGCGAGGAAGGACAGTGCATGGCTGATCGGGAATGATTCGACAGACCAAAACGCAGTGAGCACGCTCCTCGATGCGTTGGCAAACACTCAGGCTGATGACTTCATCGACAGCCTCGGCGGCGTTGGACCGAAGCTGACGGCGCAGATCTCATTCAACGGTGTGCAATTGTA
>JBGOVN010000212.1:0-3629 GCA_041478155.1 Bacteroidota bacterium
GGTTGTTGTGGGGCGCGTACAAGAATATTCTCTCCGGAGTAACGACAGTCGTCCACCATAATAATTATTACTGGCCATTCCGATTGAACTATCCTGTCGGAGTGCTTAAAGACTTCCGTTGGATTCATTCAATGGAACTCGACCGTCAACTCCGGAAGAAAATTCGTCAACGAGACACTGTCCCCTGTATTATTCATCTGGCCGAAGGGACTGACAGTCTCGCCCATGGCGAGCTTAAGAAACTTGATGAACTTGGGGGATTGAATAAGCACACTATTATCGTTCACGGTGTAGGACTTACAACTGAAGACCTGGATCTGCTCGTTGAAAAAGGAGGAGGTCTTGTGTGGTGTCCTTCATCCAATTTGTTTCTCCTTGGCGCGACAGCCCCCGTCGAAAAGCTCCTGGGGAAAACACCGATCGCCCTCGGTACAGACTCGCTTCTGACAGGTTCGTTCAGCCTATTCGAAGAAATGAGATTTGCACAACAACTTAAAGACCTCAAGGCCGAAGAACTCTTGAAGATGGTAACGACCGTGCCGGCAGATTTATTTCATCTTCACGAAGGAAGAATTCGGATTGGCGCACGTGCGAATTTCCTGGCTTTTCGTTCGGCGGCCTCGAATGCGTTCGAGTCCTTTCTTGGGCTTGATGCCAGCCGGGTGGAATTATTAATGAGAAACGGGAGCATAATCTATGGGGCAGAACGATATCAACACCTTTGCAGGAAGCAATTCTCAATCCTTCGTACGAGTGGTAAGAAAAAATTCGTGGTCGGAAATCTTCCGGAACTCGCACAAAAAATCCAACGCACACTCCGAACGTGGTCCCCGGAACAATTCGGGATAACCTTTTCTTAAAACCCTCATGGGCATGGGAAGACAGTATCTCACGTCCAGAAAAATTCCTCTTGACAAACGGACTCAAACACGCTATCTTTCAGTCAAGTAGTGTATGTATAAATCTCTGACCCATACGCCCCGTCCTTGTCGATTCTCCGACAAATACGGAGTCGAAGGGCAACGAGGAACGTAAAAGGAGAATACCGCAGGTCCTTCGCCCCAAGCGACAGGGCTTGAAACAGAGAAAAGCAAAAAAAATAAGATCTCTTATCGAGAAAGGCTGAGGGAACAGGCCCTGTGAAGCCTTAGCAACCGGTCCGTGAAAGCGGGCGTCAGGTGCTAACTCCTGCCCACCCCCGCATAGCGGGGACCCGGGAAAGATGAGAGAAGACGGATTTTGAAAAAAACCTCTTCTGGCATATCCCGGATGAGGTTTTTTCGTTTTCCAGATGCTTTCGAGAGGATGTCGTATGGAACCGACCTTCAGAGCATGGTACGAGCGAAAGATGATGGCAACGCCGCAACTTGTAGAAGAAACGGCGCTTGTGGCGAGTCTTCTTCGGAGGATCAAGACAATTGCTATTGTCGGCATCTCCAAGAATGAGCACAAGGATAGTCATTACGTGGGACGATATCTGAAGAATGCCGGATACAAGATCGTCCCTGTCAATCCGGGTAGCACGACGATTCTCGGAGAACAGTGCTATCCAACCCTTCAGAGCATCCCCTTCCCCGTCGACGCTGTCGACGTGTTCCGTAAGCCATCCGAGGTGCTTGGAGTTGTCGACGAAGCGATTGCACTCAGTGCGTGGCTGATCTGGCTGCAGCTCGGTACAGGAACACATACTGAAGCCGTTCGACGGGCGGCATCAGCCGGCAAACTTCTTATTCAGAATCGATGCATGAAGGTCGACCATCAATTTTTGATACGGACACTACCATCTCAATCTCAATCCAACAATCATCTTCACGAAAGGAGTTAATCATGGGTACCAACGGCAAGACTCGACAGCACAGGTTCGAGACACTCCAGCTGCATGCGGGCCAGAAACCCGACCCTACGACAAATGCACGCGCCGTGCCTATCTACCAAACGACCTCGTATGTTTTTAACGATGCAGAACACGCAGCTACTCTCTTCGCACTGAAGGAGTTCGGGAACATTTATACACGCATCATGAATCCGACCTCGGCTGTCTTCGAAGAAAGAGTCGCCGCTCTTGAAGGAGGCGTTGCCGCTCTTGCGACCTCTTCAGGTCAGGCGGCGCAATTCATCGCAATCACGACCATCGCGCAGGTCGGCGAAAACATCGTCTCGACAAGCCTTCTGTACGGCGGAACGTTCAATCAGTTTAAGGTGACGCTCCCTCGTTTGGGGATCAACGTGAAGTTCGTCGATGGAGACAGTCCGGATGATTTTCGAAAGCTCATCGACGCAAGAACGAAAGCGCTCTACATCGAGACTATCGGAAATCCAAAACTTAATGTTCCCGACATTGCGGCAATTGCGAAGGTCGCCCACGAGAATGGGATCCCGCTCATCGTGGACAATACCTTTGCGGCCGGAGGTTTCCTCTGCAGGCCGATTGAACATGGTGCGGACATCGTACTTCACTCAGCGACGAAATGGATTGGAGGCCACGGGACGTCGATCGGCGGCGTTATCGTCGATTCGGGTAAGTTCGATTGGGGGAGCGGGAAATTCCCGGTATTCACCGAGCCGAGCCCGGGATATCACGGCCTCAATTTCTGGGAAGTATTCGGCGCTGAAGGCCCCTTCGGCAACATTGCGTTCATCATTCGCGCCCGCGTTGAACAGCTGCGCGACATTGGAGCCTGTCAGAGTCCATTCAACTCGTTCCTTCTTTTGCAGGGGCTCGAGACTCTCTCGTTGCGGGTTCAACGTCATTGCGACAACGCGCTCAAGTTCGCCCGATGGCTTAAACAACATCCGCAGGTGAGTTGGGTCTGGTATCCCGGGTTGACGGAACATTCACACCACACCATGGCAAAGAAGTACCTTCAGAACGGATTCGGCGGGATCGTCGTCTTCGGAGTCAAGGGAGGACTTGAGGCGGGACGCGCACTCATCGATAAGCTTCAACTCGCAAGTTTGCTGGCTAATGTCGGCGACGCGAAAACCCTCGTGATCCATCCGGCCTCCACCACGCATCAGCAACTTAGCGAAAAGGAACAACGCGAATCGGGGGTGACGCCGGACATGGTCCGCGTTTCTGTCGGACTGGAACATATCGATGATATCATCGAGGATTTCGATATCGCCCTGAACGCAATTCGCGAACGAGTTGCCGCCTGAACAATTGACGAAGCTATGAGCAACCCAGTTCGTTCGACGAGGTCCGGGAGTCAAGTGACTTCGACACCGACAATAGCACAGCTCTTTCCAAAGAAGAATCCACTACGGCTGGACCTTGGCGGTACAATCAGTCCCGTCGATGTCGCTTACGAGACGTACGGCAGATTGAATAAGGATGGTACGAACGCTATCCTCGTCTGTCATGCACTTACAGGGAGTGCACACGCCGCTAACGCCACCTTCCCACTCCGCAGCGATGAACAGAAGGGATGGTGGGATGGGTTGATCGGACCCGGCATAGCTTTCGATACAAAGCGGTACTTTGTCGTGTGCGTAAATATTCTCGGAAGTTGCTACGGGACGACGGGGCCGACCAGTATTGACCCGGACACCGGCCGTCCATACGGCGCAGCATTTCCATCGATCACCGTTCGTGACATGGTGATCGTGCAGCATGAGTTGCTCAATCA
>JBGOVN010000093.1:0-5472 GCA_041478155.1 Bacteroidota bacterium
GCGCAATGCAGTAAGTTGCTCGTAGAACTCACGCGAATCTGAGTTTATTGCCCAATCGATATCGACCTTTTCGAAAAGGCTGAGTTTTTTTGAGTTGCTGCCTTCCTCTCCGTTGTAAACCAGCGGAACGCCAGGAAAGGTAAAGCACATCAGGGCAGTTGCTTTTGCCCCTTGGGGCGAGAATTTTACAACCGCGGGATTATCCCACGCATTCTTATCATGATTTGTATTAAATCTCAGGCGAAGAGAGCCTTTGGGGAACTCGTTTGATTCGTTGGTGAGAAGGTCATCGAAGATGGTCGCAGAAGTCTTCCCTTTACCTTTGCTATTGATGACTTTATCCATTGCAGCGTAGAGGTTCCAGGAGTATGTCAGGTCGAAAGCGCGGACGTGATGCTCCGGGATTGTCCCCTCAGAGAGCATCATCACCGGCTTTACTGTCTCCAATTCCTGCCGGGCGAGTTCCCAGAAGTCTGTGGGAACCATTTCAGCGACATCGCAGCGATAACCGTCGATGCCGATATCGCGGACCCAATATTTCATCATTGCGATCATGTATTTTCTGAGCTCATGGTTGTTGTAATCGAGCTGAGCAACATCGGTCCAATCTGCGTTCGGAGCGACAATTGCCCCTTCCGCGTTCTTCTTGAACCACTCCGGATGTTCCATGATGAGCCTGCTGTCCCACGACGTGTGGTTTGCAACAAGGTCGATGACGATCTTGAGGCCGTTCTCATGGATCGTTTTCACGAGAGACCGGAAGTCATCGAGCGTCCCGAATTCCGGGTTAATCCCATAGAAGTCTTCGACGGCATACGAGCTTCCGAGAGTCCCCTTCCGGTTGAGCTCGCCGACGGGATGGATTGGCATCAGCCAGACGATGCTGACGCCGAGCTTCTTGAGTTCAGGTATTCGCCGTTCGAGACTATTGAACGTCCCTTCACGTGAGAATGACCTGAGATAGACCTCATAGATCACCCCTTCCCTCACCCAGGCCTCGGAAGGACGGGCGTTGAGGGATGCATAGCCGGTCTTCAGGTACTCGTCGAGCCGGTCAGTCCCGACAATTACGACTGGTTTGTAGATTCCTCCGGGTCCCGACTCATCATCGACGCGAACAACAACATCGTTTTTCCCCGGTCGAACAACCCTCGAAACATCAAAAGCGAATCCGTAATGATAACCCAGATGCGATCCGACCTTGACGCCGTTGACCCAGACATCGGCATTGTCGTCGACGCCGCCAAAAAAGATGGAAACCGGCCTTGCCGTGTCGCTCAACTCGAACATCCGGTAATACCACCCCACTCCGTCGTACGCCCCGAGGTTGTAGCGATCCCAGTATCCGGGGAGCTGTTGAACGGTCCAGTCAGACCGGTCATGCGTCGGAGCAAACCAACGTCCTTCGACTCCAGTGTTCAAAGAATCAATTTTGAAGAGCCACGGGCCGTCGAGCGACATTCCAGAATCCTTGGTTGGGGAGCAGTGAGAACAAACGATGGAGAGGACCAGAGTAGAAAGTAAATAGCAGCGCATCATCCCTTTACGCCTCCGAGTGTCAACCCGGAAACAAGCCAACGGCTCAACGCGAGGAAAAGAATAACGACGGGAATCATGACGATGATCGACCCTGCGCCGTAGAGCCCCCACTCGGTGCTCATGCTCGACTCGAAGGATTTCAAGCCAAGCGGAAGCGTCCAGAGAGATGTCTCCTGCAGAATCTGTGCGGCGACGAGGTACTCCGACCAGGCGGTCATGAATGAGAAGAGAGCAGTGATCACGAGCGCAGGTGCTGCGAGAGGGAGGATTATTTTATAAAACGCGGCGAACGAGGTGCAACCGTCGATTCGGGCAGCTTCTTCGAGACTCGTGGGAATGGTATCATAGTATCCCTTCATCGTCCAGATACAAAACGGGAGTGCAGTCGCGGAATAGACGATGATGACTCCGAGGTATGTGTTGATGAGGCCGAGTTTGATCAGCATGATGTACATCGGCAAGAGCACCATCGTTGCCGGAAACATTTGTGTGGAGAGCAGGCTTAAGAGTCCAATTCTTTTCCCGACGAACCGGAAACGGGCAAAACCGTAACCGGCCGTAGACGCAAGTGTAACGCCCGTGAACGTTACGACCATCGAGATGAAGAAACTATTTCCCATCCAACGCAAAAAATCTCTTTCGGTCAGGAGTCTGACAAAGTTATCGAATGTGGCATGTGGGGGCAAAAACTCGAGCGACGTTGAGAGCAATTGGTTCCCCGGACGGAGGGAGATGTTCGCAACCTGCCAGATAGGGAATATCGCTATGAATGCAAAGAGGGTGAGGACGAGGTACGATAAACTCTTCGTCAGAAATTCGGTTTGCTTCTTACGTGAGTTCATGGATTTCTCAATAGACCGACTCGACGGCGCGAGACCGGTTCATAAAGACAAGGCTGAACACGAGAAGGATTGCAAAGATGATCATCGAAAGAGCAGCCGCGTAGCTAAAACTGTAGAAATTGAACGCAGCTTTGTAGACGAAGGAGACGAGGATGTGAGTTTTATCAGAGGGTTCGCCGGTGTTACTGACAAGCCAGACGATATTCAGATTGTTGAAGGTCCAGACGACGCCGAGGGTAATCGCAGGGATCATCACGGGTCGAATCAGTGGAAGTGTAATGGCCTTCAGCTTGTGATACCACTTTGCACCGTCGATGTCCGCAGCCTCGTACATTTCGTGCGGAATGCTCTGTAATGCACCCAATGCGACGACCATCATGAACGGAAACCCGAGCCATATGTTCGTGAGGATACATGCGAGGAATGCTTCAGTCGGGCTCTTGAGCCACTCGACAGCCGGGAGGTTGAGGTATTTAGTCAGGATCAGGTTGATCGAACCATACTCGTAATTGAACATTCCCCGCCACGTGAGAGCAACGATGAACTGAGGAATTGCCCAGGGCAGAATCAGGAGCGTACGGTAGATGGACTTACCGCGTAAGTTCTGATTGAGAATAAGCGCGAGCGTAACGCCGAGGACGACATGAAAGGTGATGTTTGTGACTGTCCAGATTATCGTCTTCAGGAAAACTTCGTAAAAATTTGGCTGTGTCGGTTCCGTGAAGATTTTGACGTACTGACGAATGCCGATAAGATCCCAACTTCGGATCTTCATAAGGTTCATGTTGCCAAAGGAGAGCGCGACGTTGTAGATGAACGGATAGAGCACGACGGCGGCGAGTAGAATGAATGCGGGGAGAATCAGGAATGCTATGAATCCACGTTGACGGTTCATTCGTTCATATCTCTGATTCTACGTTCGACGAGCACCTGCATGTCGTGCGCCGCCTGCTGGGGTGACTTTGCACCCCCCATAACCGCCTGGTAACTAGGCCGCACGGCATCCCACACAGCGCGCATCTCCGGAACCACCGGCATCGACCGACCTCTTCGGATTTGCAACAGGGAATTCTTAAGAATCTCATTCGCCATGATTTCCGGACGTGTGTAGAGCGCTTTCCGCGTCGGAGCTGTATTGAGCGTGTTTGCCGTTTCAAACTGATTCTCGGCAGAAAGAAGATACTCCATTACACCGACGATGAGCGCAACTTTCGTCTCGGGCACGTTCACGTTCATGGAAAACCCTTTGGGCGAGGTCATCGGCGAACACCACAGCTGAGTTTCAGTAATTCGCGGCAGCGGTGAAACACCGATGTCAATTCCTTTTTCGCGGTACCCCGCCCATGACCAATCTCCGTTAATCAACATTGCCGCCTTCCCGTCTTTAAAAAGAGCATCGGCAATTTCATAGTCGGATTCGTTCGGAACGATTTTTTCGACGTCCCGAAGAGTTCGCACATAATTGAGACTGTTCACCATCGCCGCGTTGTCGAGTGTGGGCGTCACGCCGTCGGCTCCGAACACCCAACCGCCGAAGCCCGTATAAAATGGAATAAAGAAGAAGGGCTCAGTGTAGTTCCACGCCAGTCCGTAGACATTTGGGCGGCCTGCAGTGTAGCCATATTTCTCCTGAATCTTCTTACTGAGCGCAACGAGCTCCACGTCTGTCTCGGGGGGCGTTTGGACATACCTCTTGTTGTAAACCAGCGCCAGGTGATTTCCGATCTTATCGGCGATCTGGTACAAATGTCCTTTGTACCGCAAGAGGCCGGTTGAATCGAATTCGGAGAGATACTGAGGGGAGAAGATGGATTCGAGAGGGCGGATCGTTCGCGTCGCCACGTAAATCCCAACCGGGTCGGAAGGACCATACACCAGATCGGGTCCCTGGCCGGCGATTGAGGCGATAACATAATCGCTCCTCAGCTGCTCAGTCTCTTTGTAGAGCTGAACAATCTCGACGCCAGGATGGCCGGCCACGTAGCGGTTGATTTGCCGTTGGAGAATATCGCGTTCGTCGGGACGCATCTGATGCCAGATGACGACACGATGCGGATTTTTTCGATCGGGAGGCGAACAACTCACCAGAAGCAACGAGAGAAGAAATGTACCGCGGAGGAATCGGATCATGAGGTTTGCGTTATTCTCACATTTTCCCGAAAACGCTCTTAACGACCTGCTTGTCGTTGACACTCTTTTCGACGTGAAGTTTTCTGCTTACGGTTGGAAATTCCTCCCCCGGGTTCCAGCTTCCTTCAGCGCCGCTGTTCGTATACTTATATTCAATATCGGCCCCGGCCGGAAGTTGAACCTCTATCGTCCACGTCCCGTCCCCCTTTTCGTCGCCGTGTGTCCCGTCATCATACATACGTATCTTGTTCGGCGTCCAATTCCCCAAGTGCTCGTGGCTACCGACGATGTAGAGTGTTTTCCTGACATAGATGTCCCGCGCATCGCACTGGAAGACCACCGTTACCGTGTTGTCGTTGCTTTGTGCCATCGTTCCCTGACTCGGCTGTGATGCCAGTGCTGATTGAGCGTCGTCGCGTGCAATCGGCTTAAAGTCTCTTGCCGGCATCTTTCCGCCTGCGAGCTTTGCCAATTTGTAGATGTTCTTTAGATGCGTGATGAACGCACGGTCGAATGGTTTATCGCCGGCGGGAGCATTCTGATCCGTCCCATACCACCAGAACCAGTCCGAGCCCTCAGCGGCATACATGGACTCCCACGCTTGATACGTGTACCACGCTTTCGTTCCCTCGGTTGGCACTGTCCCTTTTGGGTTAGGCTGCTTCAAACCTGACTCATCGAGATCCTTGCGGGCTGTGAGGAGGTATTCCCATGCTCTGTTCTCTTCATCTTCCCCAATCCACGTGTCGTAGTTTGCGTTGATCCAGGAGGCGGGCCAGAGCCATTCTATCTTAGGGAGTGTTTCGATCGGGTGAGACGCGATATTTCTATGAGGGTTACCCCTTATGTACTCAGTGACCGTTGAAGTGATAACTTGCTTTGTTTCATACAGCTTAGATAGCTTACGGTAAAGGGCGTTCTGGAAGTTTTTTCCATCATTATCGTATCGGTACCATTCCCA
>JBGOVN010000311.1:0-2715 GCA_041478155.1 Bacteroidota bacterium
AGTGAAGTTGACCTGCCTCACAGTATGAGGAGCATGGAAGGTCGGGACGCAACGGCCACCTGTTCCCTTTCAACGTAAACTTAACTCAAAAACAATATTGAACCCCTTCTGCACGCGAAAGCGAGCTAGCGGATGGGCTTTCCGTTGTTTAAAGATTATTAACTTTCCCTCACCACAGGATTAACGCAAGGAGATTCAAATGTTTGAAACACCCCTCACCGACGTTTCGGTTGCCACAAAACAGCAGGACCGAAAAAACGAGAAACGCGGCCTGACATTCCAGCGCTATTTTACGAAACCTGACGTCCATCCGTTCGACGAAGTTGGATGGGAGCTCCGGAACGCCGTCATCTCAAACGAGAAGGGTGAGAAGATTTTCGAGCAGAAGGATGTCGAGATCCCGAAGTCGTGGTCGATGACCGCCACGAACGTCGTCGTCTCGAAGTATTTTCACGGCCAGCTCGGTTCGCCCGAGCGCGAGCACAGCGTCCGACAACTTATCGAGCGCGTTGCCCGCACGTACTACAAGTGGGGAGTCAAAGACAGCTACTTCGCGTCGCAGGAAGATGCTGAAATTTTCTACAACGAGCTTTGTTTCCTCCTCGTCAACCAGTACATGGCGTTCAATAGTCCCGTTTGGTTCAACGTCGGTGTGGAAGAGAAGCCGCAGTGCTCGGCGTGCTTCATTAATTCAGTCAAGGACTCGATGGAGTCGATCCTGACGCTGGCAAAAACCGAAGGGATGCTCTTCAAGTTCGGTTCGGGCACCGGCTCCAACCTCTCGACACTCCGTTCTTCACGCGAAAAACTCTCAGGCGGCGGTACGCCTTCCGGACCTGTTTCATTCATGAAGGGTTTTGATGCATTCGCGGGCGTTATCAAGTCGGGTGGAAAAACACGACGTGCGGCGAAGATGGTCATCCTCAACGCAGACCATCCGGACGTGCTCGACTTCATCAACTGCAAGGCGGACGAAGAGAAAAAAGCATGGGCGCTGATCGATGCCGGCTACAACGGCGGGTTCAACGTCCCTGGCGGCGCATACGATTCGATTTCATACCAGAACGCCAATCACTCCGTCAGGGTGACTGACGATTTCATGAAGGCGGCACTCGAAGATAAAGAATGGTGGACGACTGCAGTCACAACCGGCAAGCCGCTCGAAAAATTCAGAGCGCGCGACATCCTTAAACAAATGGCGGATGCGGCCTGGATCTGCGGCGACCCGGGGATGCAATACCACACAACGATCAACAACTGGCACACGAGTTCCAACACGGCGCAGATTAATTCATCGAATCCGTGCAGCGAGTACATGTTCCTCGACGACACGGCCTGCAACCTCGCCTCGCTCAACCTGATGAAGTTCCGTCGCGAGAATGGAGAGTTCGACATCGAATCGTTTAAGAAGGCGGTCCAGTTCACGATCACGGCGATGGAGATTTCTGTCGATAACTCCAGCTATCCGACTCCGGCGATCACGCAGAACAGTTTTGACTACCGTCCGCTCGGACTCGGCTACGCAAACCTCGGCGCGCTCTTGATGTCCCGCGGCGTTGCTTATGACAGCGACGAAGGACGCGACCTCGCAGCAGCCATTACTTCACTGATGAGCGGAGAGGCGTACAAGCAATCTGCATTGATCTCGAAAGAAATGGGGCCGTTCAAGGGCTTCGCCTCGAACAAAGAACCGATGCTGAAAGTAATGGCGAAACACGGGATTTATGCTGAAAAGATTGAGAAAATGCATGTACAGGAAGACCTGTGGCAGGAGCAGGTAAGTGTATGGAAGGATGTTGTTCGTTTGGGGAATGAGTATGGGATAAAGAACTCGCAAGCAACCGTCCTGGCACCAACAGGAACCATCGGGTTCATGATGGACTGCGACACGACCGGCGTCGAGCCCGACATCGCGCTTGTAAAATATAAGAAGCTGGTGGGGGGAGGATTGATGAAGATCGTCAATCAGACGGTTCCAGAAGCCCTCACAAAGCTCGGATACGACCAGGAGCAGGTCGAGCACATCATCGCCTTCATCGACAAAAACGACACGATCGAAGGGGCGCCGCACCTCAAGGAAGAGCATCTATCGGTATTCGACTGCGCATTCAAGCCTGCGAAAGGATCCCGTTCGATTCAGTATATGGGACATATCAAGATGATGTCGGCGACGCAGCCATTCCTCTCGGGGGCTATTTCCAAGACGGTCAACATGCCCACCGACGTGACGGTCGAAGACATCATGCAGGCATACATCGAGGCGTGGCGGCTTGGACTGAAGGCCATTGCGGTCTATCGCGACGGCTGCAAGCGGACACAGCCGTTGAGTACCTCGCTGGAAAGCGCCAAAGAGAAGCCAAAAT
This sequence comes from Bacteroidota bacterium, assembly GCA_041478155.1. Classification (GTDB taxonomy): domain Bacteria; phylum Bacteroidota; class Ignavibacteria; order UBA10030; family UBA10030; genus JBGOVN01. The sequence continues at coordinate 2,364 of JBGOVN010000311.1, forward strand.
CGCAGCCGGCGCGGCGCAGGTTGCCTGACGAGCGTGTTTCAATCACTCATAAGTTCAGCATCGCCGGACACGAAGGCTACATAACGGTCGGGATGTTTGAGGACAAGTCACCGGGCGAAGTCTTTATCACGATGTCCAAGGAAGGTTCGACCGTTTCCGGGTTAATGGATTCGCTCGCCACATCGCTTTCAATTGCGTTGCAATACGGAGTGCCATTGAAGGTATTGGTGGATAAGTTCAGCCATGCGCGGTACGAGCCATCGGGATTCACAAACAATCCGGAAATTCCAATCGCGAAGTCGATCAGCGACTACATATTCCGCTGGCTCGGAAAGAAGTTCTTAGTGGAGGA
>JBGOVN010000027.1:0-8648 GCA_041478155.1 Bacteroidota bacterium
ATAGTGCGGGATGTGCTTCGACTTCCGGCTAACGATATATGGTCCGTCTGGGATGGTCGCAGGGAAGTGTTGATCCCAGCCGTCAAAGCCATCGTCAAAAAAGTCGACCCGAGCCGGAAGAGAATTATCATAGAACCCGTTGAAGGACTGCTCGAATGATGCGAATTGACATTCTGACCGGTCTGCCGAAATTGCTAGACAGTCCATTTGGAGAGAGCATCCTCAAACGGGCTCAGCAGAACGGGCTTGTGGAGATCGTTGTTCACGATATCCGCGAATTTGCTCACGATAAACATAAAACAATCGACGACACTCCTTACGGCGGCGGCCCTGGAATGGTGTTGAAACCGGAACCGATTTTTGAGTGCGTGGAGTCGCTGAAACAAGAACGGCAGTACGATGAAATCATCTTTCTCACCGCAGACGGGACGCGGTTCCGGCAGAACATCGCCACCGAGTTGTCGCTCAAGCAAAACCTGATGTTGATCTGCGGGCACTACAAGGGAGTGGATGAGCGCGTGCGACAGGCTCTCGTGACGCGGGAAATTTCGATCGGTGATTATGTGCTGACGGGGGGCGAGCTTGCGGCTGCAGTGGTGCTCGACGCAATCGTGCGATTGATCCCGGGAGTCTTGCATGACGGTGAATCGGCGCTGACAGACTCTTTTCAGGACGGGCTGCTCGGAAGTCCGCTCTACACAAGGCCGCCGGAGTATCGTGGAATGAAGGTCCCTCAAGCGTTACTCTCGGGGAATCATCGTGAAATCGAACAGTGGCGGGAAGAGCAGAGAGTCAAACGAACACAAGCCTTACGGAATGACCTGAACGGATAGCCGGAACACCAACGAATATTCTCTACGGAGTATAACACATGGACAAACTTAAACTCGTTGAAGCAACTCAATTGAAGACCGACCTTCCGGTGTTTAAACCGGGAGACACAGTGAACGTGCACGTGAAGGTGAAAGAAGGGGACAAGGAACGTGTGCAGGAATTTCAGGGCATCGTCCTGGGGATGCGGGGGTCCGGGATGAATTCAACCTTTACGGTTCGTAAAATATCGGACGGCGTCGGCGTTGAACGTATCTTTCCCATGCACTCCCCCAGGATCGCGAAAATCGAGAAAGTGAAATCAGGAAACGTCCGCCGCGCAAAGCTCTACTATCTACGGAAACTCGCCTCAAAAGCAGTCGCGCAGAAGACGCACGTCTGACGTTGAATGAAGTCGAAGCTGGCCGTCTCCGACGCGCTGTTCCTCAAGCCGCTGCTCTACGGTCTCGATAAGCAGGAGTCTCCGTTCGAATTGGTTGAAGATATCCCTGCGAATAATTCTGTTAAGTTCAGCCAGGGTAGCGGAAACCTCCGAACCGCCTTCCTCTCGCCCATCGATTACGCAAGACACGGCGCCGAATTCTGCATCCTCCCGAACATCTGCGCCTCGACCTCGCAGCGAACCGATACAATCCAGCTCTATGTAAAGAACGAAGCGCGAAGCGTCCGACAGATCGCGGTCGATGTTCGCGTCACCTCGGAGATCGTCCTCGCAAAGATCATCCTCAGCGAGCGTTTCAAAAGTACTTCAGGCGAAGAGAATTTTCGCTTCCTCCCCATGCTTCCCGATGTTGATGCGATGCTTAAGAAAGCGGACGCTGCCTTGATTGTCAATTCTGTTCCTACAGATATCCAGCCGGAGAAAGCGTTCGTGCTCGACCTCGTCGAGGAATGGAGCGATATGACGGGGCTTCCCTATGTTCATGGTTTCTGGGTTGGCCGCGAAGAGGAGCTCGAAGCAGAAGAGGCGATCGCCCTCCTCCGGGCGAAGGAAGAAGGAACGCGTCTTCGGAACCAGATTGCCGACCACTACGCGAGCAAGCTTGACCTCTCTCTCAATTCCTGCCGACAATACTTCTCCTCGTTCGACTATGCCATGGGCGAAAAGGAACAGGAAGGCCTTTCAGAGTTCATTCGCTATGCCTTCTATCTCGGAGCCCTTGCGGATATCCCCGATCTCCGCTTTTTCGAAATCCCAAACCTTCCTCATGCTTCGTTGAACTAGGTCGTTCTTCCACAGACACGTTCACGGCTCTCTCACCCCTCGGAGAGGTCGAAGTCCTCACCCATTCCTATGATTGAATTTCCCTTTTTTTTCGTTACATTTGGACATCCTGCTATGCTTAAACACCTTTCTATAAAGAATTACGCCCTCATCGAATCAATCGAAGTAGAGTTTGAGAGAGGTCTTAACATTATCACCGGCGAGACGGGAGCCGGAAAGTCGATCATCATCGATGCCCTCAGCCTCGTCTTGGGTGAACGGGCGAGTATGGACGAGGTGCGGAAAGGGGCCGACAAAGCTGTTGTCGAAGGAATATTTGGAGTCGCAAATAACCGACGTGTTCAATCATTCCTCGCTGCCAATGACGTCGAATGTCCCGGCGACCTCATCCTTCGAAGAGAGGTCTCAGCAAAAGGTCAAAGCCGTTGCTTTGTCAACGATTCCCCCGCCCCTCTCAATATCCTGAAATCCATCGGCGATCTCCTTGTCGATATGCACGGTCAGCACGAGCATCAATCGCTCCTGAGGGTAGAGACGCACATCGATTTGCTCGACGACTTTGGCGGGCTTGATGGCCTTGGCCAGGAATTCAGACGTTCGTACGACAACCTATCGGCTCTTTTTTTCCAGGTCGACGAACTCACGAAAATGGAACTGCAACTGAGGGAAAAAAAAGACTTGTACGAATTTCAGATCAAGGAGATCGATGCGGTCAACCCCCAACCGGATGAGGAACAACAGCTCGAATCCGAACTTACGATTCTGAATAGCGCGGAACGACTCCATGCGACAACAGCAGAGCTTTATCGGGTGCTGTATGAAGGCGATAACACAGTCTACGATGCGCTCGTAAAGGCACGGAATCAGCTCGAAGACCTTGCGGAAATCGACCCCTCGCTTGCCGATTCCAAACGGGAATGCGAATCCGCCGTCGCCATCATCGGAGAACTGACGAAATTCATCCAGGGTTATAACTCAAAGATAGAGTTCAATCCCGAACGTCTGGAACACATTCGAGAACGTCTCGGACAGATTTCGCTCCTGAAGAAAAAATACGGCGGTTCCCTTCAATCAACGCTCGACCATCGAACTAAAATAGGCCGGGAGTTCACTATCGCGGAGAATTTTGATTCCGAAATCGGGAAACTCGTGCAGCGTATCGATGAAGAACGCGCCGTGTGTTCGAGCGCGGCACAGCGGCTTTCGGCGAAACGGCGCGAGCTTACGGCGAAGATCAACAAGTCTGTCACTGCGGAGCTTGCGAGGCTCGGGATCGACAATTCCAGATTCGACGTGGTCATCGAGAGCCGCGCGATCGGCGACACGACCGGAGCCAGCGATCATGTCTACGTCAAGCTGGGGCGGGACTCGTATGATGCAACGCCAAGAGGAATCGACAAGGTCGAATTTTTCCTGTCAACAAACGTCGGCGAGGATCTCAAACCTCTCGTCAAGGTGGCTTCGGGGGGCGAAGTATCCAGGGTTATGCTGGCGCTGAAAACAATCCTCGCGAAATCCGAACGGCTCCCGCTGCTCATCTTCGATGAAATCGATTCCGGCATCAGTGGTCGGATTGCACAGGGGGTGGGAAGAAGCCTTAAGAATTTATCGCAGTTCCATCAAATCATCGCCATTACACATTTGCCGCAGATCGCCGGACAAGCAGACATGCACTATGTCGTCGAAAAGGTCGAGAAGAAGGACCGGACGATGACGAACCTGCGAGTGCTTGAACTCGAGGAGCGCGTAGAGCAAGTGGCAAAACTCATGAGCGGTGCCGAAGTAACCGAAGCAGGACTTGAGGGGGCACGGGAACTGATGGGGCTTAAATAATCGGGACGTGGATTGGAGTTCGATGGCCTTACGCATTTACAATAGTCTGACGAGGAAGAAGGAAGCATTCTCCCCTCTTCGTGAGGGAGTTGTCGGAATCTATGTCTGCGGCCCGACGGTCTACAGCCATTCGCATATCGGCCACGGCAAAAGTTACGTCTCGTTCGATGTCGTCGTTCGATATCTCCGCGTTCTCGGTTACAAAGTCCTCTACGTTCAAAACATCACGGACGTGGGACATCTTCTGGACACCGGAGAGGACCGACTTCTCAAGCAGTCAAAAATCGAAAAGGTCCATCCGATGCAGATTGCTGAGACGATCACGCGAAGTTATTTTGATGATATGGACGCGTTAGGAATCGTGCGGCCCGATATTTCCCCGCGGGCATCGGGTCATATCATCGAACAAATCGATATCGTCAAGGAGCTCCTTGAAAAGGGTTTTGCCTATGTAGTCAATGGCTCGGTCTATTTCGAAGTTCGTAAGTTCAAGGAATACGGAAAGCTATCGGGCCGATCGCTCGAGGAAGCTGTCGGGGGAACACGAGTCGGTGTTCGTGAAGAGAAAAGAAACCCCGAGGATTTTGCCCTCTGGAAGAAAGCCGAACCGGAGCATATCTTGAAGTGGACGAGTCCGTGGGGTGAAGGTTTCCCGGGGTGGCATATCGAGTGTTCGGCAATGTCGATGAAATACCTCGGAGAACAGTTCGACATTCACGGGGGCGGCCTCGACAACCAGTTTCCGCACCACGAATGCGAAATTGCGCAAAGCGAATGCGCCACCGGCAAACACTTTGCGAAATACTGGATGCATAACAATCTCGTGACGGTGAACGGACAGAAGATGTCAAAGTCGTTGGGGAATTTTGTGACGCTGAAAGACGCTTTCAAGGATCACAACCCCCTTGTCGTTCGTTTCTTCATTTTGCAGAGTCATTACCGGAGCGAGCTTGATTTCAGCAACGAGGCGCTTGCCGGTGCAACATCGGGACTCGAAAAACTCCAGAACACGATCCGGAATGTCGGCGTGGAACTGTCGAAAGCCGGGGAGATGGGAACGAAGGAGGGAATTGAGAACGATGTGAGTGCATTGCGGAAGAGATTCCTGGAAGCAATGGATGATGATTTTAATACGCCCCAGGCGATCGCCGTCCTGTTCGATGGAGTGCGGGACGCAAATTCTTTGTTGAATTCCGGAAAACAAGCTGACGTGACGATACTACGAAGCTTCGAAGGGTTTTTCAACGAGTGCGCCGGAACTATTCTGGGCCTTTTGCCTGAGAAGGCCGGAAAGAATATCACATCCAACGGCGAGGTCGAGGCCGGCCTGATGAAGCTCGTCCTTGGTGTCCGCGATGAGGTGCGAAAGCAGAAGATGTGGCCGATTTCGGACATGATTCGTGACGGACTCAAGAAAATAGGGATCGCGATCGAGGACAAGAAAGATGGGACAACCTGGAAAAACGTCGGTCGGAGTGGAGTCTGAACGGATGAATGAGTCGATGAAGATCATCGAGAATGGCTTCGTGTTTACCTGCGACCCACAGCGCCGGGCAGGAAAATACTGCCTGCTGATTCGAGACGACAGAATTGTAGAATTGAGTCAGCGCCCCGAAATGCTCAAGGGTCTTCATCCTACTGCCGAGGTTATCGACGCCAGTGGAAAGGTCCTCTTCCCTGGGTTTGTCGACGCGCACTTCCACGGCGAATCCTCTATTCTTCGTTCATTGACAGCTGCTCATCAGATGGCGCGCTGGCCGAAGGATACGAGAATACAAAAAGCGATGACGTACCTCCGTGAAACCGCGTCGGCCGACGAATTGGGGTCCATGTACCGGCTGGCCTATTTTTGCGCCTTGAAGTCCGGAATTACAACAGTTGCAGAATTCGGCCTCGACCATCTCGACCAATCTCTCACGGCTTCCTTCGAGTCGATGAGAAGGGCTGACCTTCGGGGCTGCATCGGCTTACACAATGGCGACCAGATCGAACATGCAAAAAAACTCCGCCATCCGATGATATCCTACACGATCGTCACGCCGGATGAAGATGACCTGACGACATACAACCTTCAGACGATGGTTCGCCTCGCGCGGGAATTGCAATGCCCGCTTGTGGTCCATCTCGGCGAAATGAAACGGGGCGTTGAAGTACTGAAGAAGAATTTTCGAAAAAGTGTCGTCCAGCTTCTCGAAGAGTATCGATTGTTTGATTACGCCATTCAACTTACACATCTCTCAAGCGTTGAGACCGGAGACGTGGAGCTGCTGCTCAAGAACGGCCTCATTCCGATCGTCTCCCCTCGCTCGGTGTTCGACAAGGAAGTGGACCTACCGCCTCTCGCCGAGCTTGTTGCTCAAGGTGTTCCCATCGCTCTCAGCACGGATTGGGGAGTTGGCGATCCGTTCGCGACAATCCGAAGTCTTGGTTCAATGTTGAAGATGCTCGATGCTCCGGTACCCTCGCCATACGAATTGTTGACGATGCATACCTTTAATTCTGCGCGGGTCCTTGGATTGCAAAATGAAATCGGCTCTCTCGAGGCGGGGAAGAAAGCCGATATCACGTTTGTCGATGTCGGCGACGTTCGCGCACAATCTCATCTTGCACTAAAAGACCACGAACGAATCCTGCAGATGCTGCTCTCAGAGCTCTCTGCCAGTAATGTCATCGATGTCATGATTAACGGAGAATTCTTTGTCCGCGAACATCAGATTCTCACGTGTGCGGAAGAGGACCTTATTCGCGAATCGAAATCGCTCCTGCGGACGCTCGTGAACCTCGTTCCGGTTGAGTCCTCGTCGCAGGATGTCAACGCCTCGTCCTCCGGTAAGCGTTCCCCCCTGACGGCCGAAGGATCCGAGGATTCTTTCGAAGAGGGGTTCCGAATAGTTCGCCAGAAAGAAGACGAAGTGCTGCCCAAAGCCAAGATCTTTCCCCTCCAAACTGAAAGATTTGGTACATCGGAATTACCGAAAGATGTTAGAAAGAGTTTTGGTGACGATGATCCATAATTCCCTCCCACTATCGAAGGAGATTGGAGTGAAGACTCTTGCATCCGTCTTCTTTATTGTTTTGGCGCTCTTCCAACCTACCCGGGTCTTGGCGCAAAGCTATGCCGGTGATGATGCGAATGTGGAGCCAACAGTGATCATCGATAAGCCCACTGCGGGTCTTCTCAAGCGAGGCCACTATGAGATAACGTCCAATTTCTACCAGCAGGGAGGCGTGCTCGTCGGCATTGCGGTGGGTGTGTTCGACCAATTTAGTTTCGGGATATCGTACGGAGGGACAGATATCATCGGTTCAAATAAGACTACGATGAATCCTTTCCCCGGAGTCAATGCAAAACTGAGAATTATCAACGAAAATTTCCTGACGCCGGCGATAACAATCGGCTTCGACTCGCAAGGGAAAGAGCCGTATCTTGATGCTGACAGTCTGAAGCGCTACACCATCAAGTCTCCGGGAGTGTATGCAGCTGCCAGCAAGAATTATTCCTTTCTTGGGAACCTCAGTATCCATGGCGGCCTTAATATGTCACTTGAGCGCATCGACGGAGATAAGGATATGAACGCCTATGCTGGAGTAGAGAAGTCGGTTGGGAAGGACGTATCGATTTTCGGGGAGTATGATTTCGCGTTTAATGATGACCAGTCACTCGGGCGGGGTCGGGGATACCTGAACCTGGCAGTCCGGTGGTCGTGGGGGAAGGGACTGGTCGTCGGTATTGATTTGAAAAACGTAACCAAGAATCAGCAGAACATAAGCGTCGGAACCCGTACGATTGAGATCGACTATATCGGAGCTTTTTGATGTGCGCGTGGGTGGACACTCACGCGTGATTCTGTAGACATTTCGAAGCTTTTTAGACCAAAGACGCCCGAATTTCTCCTGAATTGGAGTGAATTCGGGCTTTTTATTTGAACCTCGATGGCATCCAAGTTGTTAGAACAAGAGAAGTATCACATCAGGCGAGGACTATATGAAAACTCAAATACGATTACTTCTCTCAGTCGGCGCAATAGGCGCAGCGATGATTCTCTTTCAAGGTTGCTACACCCAGATGATGACGCGAGAAGAGGAGCCTTCAAATGTTGTAGAAGATACAACGTATCAGGCATCGTCCGACGCACAATACGACGATTTCTATTACCATCGCCCGCTCTACCATGTTGGTTTCGAGTACTACTATCCTTCATCTGTCTACTATTCGCCGTATGACCCCTGGTACTATTCCGATCCGTTCTATAACCCTTGGTGGTGGTGCGGCACGCCGTACATCGATTATCGTCTTCCGTACTATTCTTACTATCCGCATCATGGCTACTTTCCGGCATACGGGTACCGTACGTACTACTCATACTCGCCGAATACTGCCTATCCAACACGAAATTCAGGAAACCGGCGTTCAAGTGGAGGCACAAGGAACTACGGCAGCGCCTCTGCGGCTGGATCAACCCGTTCGTCCACGGGATCAGTATGGGGAACCCGAACAAGCGGATCGGTTCGCACCGATGGGGGCGGACGCACGAGCGTGACAGGGAACCAGGGAGTTCAAAGTCCGACTTTAGTTCCAAGTTATGGAGGTTCGTCGCGCGGATCATCTTCTGTTCGCTCCAGCTCCGCAACCGTCGGACGTGGAGGGTATAGTGCGCCACCACAGGGCGGCAGGTCATCTCAGGGAGCGCATCGCAGCCAGGGTTACTCGCGCAGCGGAGAAAGTACCCGGCCATCGGCCCCTGCGCCGTCAGCTCCC
>JBGOVN010000100.1:0-5334 GCA_041478155.1 Bacteroidota bacterium
AAGCGATGTATCCTGTGTATCCGGCATGTGGATGTCAACATCCCCCTTAAGGGCCAGGTCGCTGGAGCCGGATCCACTCACCGTTACTTTAAACGTGGAGCCTTCGATCAACGGATTACCGTTCTGGTCGCTGACTTTATATGTGAAGAGGTACTGCCCGCTGTCCGCTATGGTTTGGGCCGCCGGGGTGAAAATATTGACCTGTGTTTGGCCCGAAAAGAGAACCGGGATTGTTCGTATCATCGTGCTGTCGGATTTCCGAACGGATGTGTCGCCGATGGTTTTCGCTGTTACGATGGCGAGTCCGCCGCCCGGCCTCGGATTCGCGCTGATGAGGTCGACGCCGGCGATTCCGTCTATGTTTGTTAATGCGAATGGTTGTATACTGCCGCCGGTTGTCAAAAATGAAATGGCCGTTCCGCTTGGAACAGGGTTACCGAAGCGATCACCAACGATGATGGATATTTTCGCCCGGAGATTATCGAAGAGACCTCCGGCGATATTCGCCCGGTCCGAGCTGATCGAGAAGTGGTTGCCGTCCGGCAGACCTCCGGAGATCGTCACCCGCACGGGACTTGACTTCACCGAGTCGCCGCTTGTCGTTGCGTTGAGCTGCAAGACGCCGGGTTTTGTTCCGCTTGTTACGCGCGCCGAAACTTTCCCGCCGATATCGGTAACAGCTGATGTTGGAGAGACGTATTCTCCTCCGCCGGGTCCGCCGAGAATCGAGAAATTCACGGTCGCTTTATTTGTGCCCGTCACGACATTTCCGAGTGAATCACGGACTTCGAACGTCAGAAGAGCCGATTCATTGAGCCCTGCCCCACGGATACCGATATTAAGGTCACCAGTGGTTTTCAAAATTATGTTTGCCGGTCTCCCGGAACCGGGGCTCGTGATGGGGCTCGTGCTATCTGCCTTCAAGATGAGCGCGGGTATTGAATCAACCTGACCCGGGTCGATTGAAATCTGCGTAGAGTCATCCTGAAACCCGTTCAGGTGGGCAACAATCGTCCCGGCATAGTGTTCGGACAACTTGAACGTCAGAATGTATCTTCCGCCATTTCTCGTAGTATCGGATATTGATGACTGCCTTGTGTCCTTTACGACGACCTGGTTTACGACACTCCCGTTGTCGCTACGGGTGACGATTCCTTTTACAAACGTGTCAGTGGTCGTTACACCGCCCCCCGGGTTCGAGACAGGATTTTGGCACGCCATCTGCATCAACAGAATCGTGATCGCCGCCCAGAGTATCGTTGTTCGCACGTTCATAGCTCGCTCCCCGGAATCGTTATACCATTCATCATAAAAGTTCTTCGTTAGTTCTTTTTCATTCGTTTGTTCAAATCTTGTCTCATTTCCTTTAACTTCTCTTGCTGTACATCACGATTTGCCTGCTTTGTTTTTGCACGCTCCTCGAGAAGCGGGACGATGTCTGCTTTAATTATTACCACTAACTCCTTGCGGGTAACAGTCTTATTGTCATAGCCAAACAGATAGCGCAATCCGAAGACCCACCATGGAAGGTCTTTTAAGACAGGGACGCCTTCTCGTATCGTCGATTCGTCATTCTGATACAAGCCGCCGATGTACGATTCCTCTCCGTCGAGGAGGCTTAATCGGCTATTCGCAGTGCTTTTGGCAACGATCGTGCTCACCGCACCAGGACTCGCCGTGCTCTTTTCTACGTGGATCGCCAAATCGATAAACTGTAGCTCGCCGACTTTATAAACAATTGGCCTTGTTTCCAGAATCACGCCGGAGTGAATGAAAACATCGGTGACATTGCCGGCGAAGTCACGTTGTTTGACTGAAAAGTCCTGGCCAATCTGGACGCGGCCTGCCGAGCCAGCGCGGACAGTGACTTGTGGCCGCGCAATTACTTCACCGAATTGTTCAGTCTCGAATACCTTGATCGCCGAGGTAATGTCGACAGCAACCTTATTTCCGGTGGGCGCTGCGGTCAGCGAGAGGATCGGGGTACTCACCTTATCGGCGCCGTTGAATTCGACGCCAAGGTTTAGGTCTCTTCCCCTAAAAATTGAAAAGCTCACTCCGCTCTCGTTTATCTTCGTCGTGTTGAGCTCGAGAAAGATTGAGGAGATAGTAACCTCGGGCATTTTGGCATAAACGTCACCCGAATCAACTTTTGCAAGAGCCGTCATGGGCATCTGTCCGGATCCAGGTGCTGCAAGCTGCTGCTGTTGCTGCTGAGCCGGCAACCCTGCTTGTGTTTTCCCGACATCTTGTATCGACACGAGCTCGAAGTACTCAGGGTATTCATTGTACCAGAGTTGATTGCTTCTCAGGATGAGCTCGAGCGCATCGCGCCAATACATCGCTTCGACGTTGATGCCGATTGCCTTTTCGCTGTTCTTCATCGGGCCCGAATCAACGATGATTTTCCCGGTCAGTTTCTTGCTCAGCTCGCCCAGAGACTTAACCGCTTCGGCATACGAAACGTCTGCCTTCATGGAGACGAGCTCATCCGGCCGACTGGCGTTCTTGCCAAGTTCCATCCGCTTGAGCTGTTGCTCGGTCTGGCTGTAGAGCCCTGTGTGTACGCAAAGGACACAACAGAGAATGCTGGCACGGTAGAGTGTTTTCATCATCACCTCTTCTTAAGTCTTCGGTCGTACTGAATTTTTTTCTGGACCTTGCGAATAACGCCCCCTTCGTCGAGAGTGAATTCCACCGTGCTCTGCGAAGGATTAATGCGGCTCACGTAGCCACGCCACACTTTGTCGCCGAGGTGAAGAATCGTCATCTCGTTGTCGAAGAGAACGAATGCTTTCCCGGGTAACACCGCTTTGACCTCGAACTTCTCCACGTTCATCTCGCCCGGAGGGGGCTCAGTCGACAGTTGCTTCAGAATGAGCGGCTTGAACGGATCGGCCGGTGACGGGGCGAGCGTGAGCGATGTTGCGGCCAGAGACGTCCCGAGTTCGGGGATATTTTTCACGTAGTAGGCGTGAAGTTCCATCTCGAAGCCGATCCACTTCGTCGTCTCCTTCGTCTCGGCGTCGACAGCTTCAACCTGGGTGAGCTTCAGCGTGGCGATCTTGTACAACCTGCGACCATTTTCGAGAAAGTACACAAACTTGTAGAGGTTGTCGAACTGGGCCTCACCCTGTTCCAACTTGTACGCATTGTATCCCCACACTGCTTTGGAGTCCGTTCCAAGAAACTTCATATCGAATTTCAAAAAGCCCGCGGCATCAATCCCCCGACTCATGTAAGCATACGTCTGGGACGAAATATCCGAAGAGGGAATCTCTTTGCTTCGTGAGTCATAGCGTCTTCGAACATCCTGAAACTGAACTGTCAGAGTCTGGACCTCTTCAGTTAAACCTGGAAGGTCCGCCAATTGTTTGACGACATCCTGAATCTCGATCGTCACCTTCTTCAGCGTCTTCGGCTGCCAATAGAGATAGTAGAATGCTCCCCCGGCCGTAAAGATAAACCAGACGACGCCGAGCATTATGCTATTTCGTATCTTAAAAGACATGGGTTCCGGTCAAGATTATTTTCTACCGGGCTGAAACGTCGGCTCGGAAGAATCGTTCTTGTCGACTTTCTCAACGACGATGTCAAACTCATAGATAATTTTCTTCCGAATGACCGTCGTCCGAACCTCCCTTAGCATAGCTTTCTCAAAAATATCCGCGATCCTCGAAATTCTCGTTCGATAGATTGACCGGCCCGAGATTAAGATATTCTTCGGGTCCGTTTCATCCGGCCTAATACTGTACACCCAGAGCGAGTTCAAGTCTTCGACGCTGTTTCCCATGTAGTGAAGAATGCGACTCCACCGGTCACCGCCGGGCGCGATCGAGTCATACGTCGTGATCGCAAATTTGTAACGATTGATCTCATTGTTAAGCTCGATCTTGCGCTGTTGGAGCTCCTCGAGTTTGGCAAGCTGAGATTTTTTCTGGGCGAGTTCTCTCCGTGCTTTCTGGATTTCCCCGCTGCGAGTGAGAATCGAAGTATAAAAGAAAACGATCGAGGTGATGACCGCCACCGCGGCCAGCCAGCCATGCCATGCGAGCCCGAACTTCTTTTGCCCCTCGAGAATCGAGACGGGAATGAGGTTCGAATCGTAAAACCCACGATGCTTCGGCTCGAGTGCCTTCCAGGCAGTAATGATCGGAACTGCGTACTCCGAGACCGCCTCGCCGACAGCACCTTCGTACTGGCCAAGCTCGAGGTCGGGTAGTTTGAGGTACTCGACCTGTGCGCTGGAGAATTGTGGGGCGAGCGCTTCCTGAAGGTTGACCTTGTGACTCTCACCGGCAAGAAGAATGCGGTCAATGCGCGTCAGGGCAATGTTGTCCTGTTCGAGGAGGATACGGCTGTAGATTGTGTTTTCGATATTCGGGGAACCGTAGCCTTCGCTGATAATCGGGGCAAAGTGGAGGTAGTTCTCACCCTGCATGAAAATTACGCGGCTAAAGTCATGCCCGATATACACGACCACAGTGACTTCTTCCTGCTGGATAGTGTACCCCGACCGAACCATCTCCATCAGCGCGAGGTCTGAGCTGTGAATCTGTCGTACGTTGGGGAGCTGACCGGCAAGGAATGAGCGGATTTCCGTCAGAAGGTCATAAAGGTGCAACCCGTCTTCGCGCACGACGGAGAGAATTCCTCCGGCTGAAGTAGGAATGGTGTTGACTGCGTCAAGGAGGGGGGGTGAAGATCGGCTTCCGGAGAGTTCCTGGATTATCTGCTTCTTGAGTTTGTTTCCCGAGAATCCGAAGTCGCTCTCGAATTCCTGAAATGTTACGGCCGGCTCGGACAGTGCGAACGAAACTGTATATTTTGTGGAAGGAAGGTCACTCACGAGTCCTAACAACACGGAAGCGTTGTTTGTCGTTTCTCCGCCCGCAGGGGCTTCAAGACTCTCTCCGCCTGCCGCGAACGCGTCGGGCGCGGCAATGTCCGCAATGGCTCCGTCGTCAGCTGCGGCGGCCGCCTGTTTTTCTTCGAATTTATTTGCCAGGGCAACAGTCTTGAAATCCCGAAGGCTAACTTTCCCCCCCTTCAGAGATAGCTGTACGAACTTTAATTCAAGACCGTCCACAAACAACCCGACTGCAGTCTTCCCTTGGCCTGGTTGGTATGGCATCTAGCGTTGGACCTGTCGGTTTGGGTGGAATAGGCGGGACGACGAGGAGAAGATATCGTCGGAATACATCGAATGGTTCGTGGGACGTCGGACCGTTGTCATTCGGAAGGCGTCATTTGCATAAGCTGCTGGAATCTACGTTTGTTGTTCGCGTAGTTGAGCGCATTCTCGAGCGAGACCTTTTTCGCGAGGTAAAGACG
>JBGOVN010000164.1:0-4213 GCA_041478155.1 Bacteroidota bacterium
GGGAATGACAGTTGCTTTGAGTCTTCACTCGGAGCTTACCGGTCACAGCATGTAATATCATAATTCGGAAATTGAACATTGGCAATCGAAAATCCCCATCCCTCAACCGCTACTTTTCTCCGCGACCTTGAGCTCCTCGCTCATCGAAAGCTCAATTTCCCACGCGAACTTGGAATGCTCATCGATCTCGCCCGAAATCAGGCGATGGTGCAACCTCTTGAAGACGCGATTTTCCATGCGAAGTTTGTGACCAAGACGCAGGAAGTTATGAAGCGCATCGGACCCCTCGGAGAAGGCTTCGACAAGCTCTCGACGGAATTTCAGTCGTCGATGGAAAAGACGACCACGCTGCTCAAGACGATTGTGAAGGATTCGCCAAACGAGTCAAAACAGGTTTTCGTGGAGATGTTCTTCTCGATGGATCAACAGTCTTTCTCAAACCTTATGAGCCTTCTGGGCGATTTGAGTTGGGTCAAGAACTGGCAGGTCGATGGACGGCCTTTACCCTTTAGCATGAACCCTTCGACGACTGTCGCAGTCCCGGATGCGGAGAAGCAGACCGGAAGCTTAAAGTCAATTTTTTCGTCTGCACTCGTGGCATCCTGTCTCATGTTTCTCTTTATTATAGTAGATCCTCCAGCGTCAACTCTAGGCTGGATACTGGCTCTCCTAATCCTCGGATCAACGGTATACATTGCCATCTCAATCCGCAAACTTGATCGGTCCTAAAACATGATCTCCGAACTTACAACGTACAACTTTCAACCTACAATCTTGTTTCCCAAACTCACAACTCAGAACTCAGAACTCAGAACTTTGTGTCCCGAACTCAAAAGTCAAAAGTCAAAACTCAATAATCATAACTCTCAACTCAGAACTCAGAACTCAAAACTCAGAGTTTTGTCTCCTGATCTCAGAGCTCAGAACCTTAAACTTGAAACTCAAAACCTTAAACTCTCTTTCCTCTTCCTCTACCTCTTCCTCTTCCTCATATCTACTTCCCTCATTGCCGGTTCGCCGCGCGTTAAGCTTGGGATCGACGTATTACGCGACCGCAATTTTGACATTCTCAAAGGCAAACGTGTTGGCCTGATTACAAACCCGACCGGTATCGCCTCAGACCTGCAGTTGTCTGTCGACGTGTTGTTCAATGCTCCCGAGGTGAAACTCGTGGCATTGTTCGGCCCTGAGCACGGCATCCGGGGCGATTCTGAAGCAGGCCGGTATGTCGAAAGTTACGCGGATCAGAAGACCGGCTTGCCCGTCTTCTCGCTCTACGGCAGGACAAGGAAACCGTCGAAAGAGATGCTCGCGGGAATCGATGTCCTTGTCTACGACATCCAGGATATCGGCGTCAGGTCGTACACGTATATCTCTACGATGGGACTGGCGATGGAGGCGGCTGCAGAAAATGGGATTCCGTTTGTGGTCCTGGACCGTCCGAACCCTCTCACCGGGGTGCGTGTTGAGGGCCCAATGCTGGAGATGCGGTATAAGTCGTTCGTCGGCTCATACCCGATTCCGTACGTCTACGGCATGACAGCCGGCGAGCTTGCACAAATGATCAACGACGAGCGCTGGCTTGAAGGAGGTATCCGGTGCAAGCTCAGCGTCGTCCCGATGGAAGGATGGAAACGATCGATGTGGTGGGACGAGACGGGACTTGTCTGGGTGCCGACCTCGCCGCACATCCCGCATGCCAGCACAACGATGTTCTACGTCATGACGGGCATGTTGGGTGAACTCGGAACTGCGAATCAAGGCGTCGGCTACACGCTTCCGTTCGAGCTTGTCGGTGCGCCGTGGGTGAGCGGGTCTGCACTCGCGCGCTACCTCAACATGCGCGGACTCGAGGGGGTCGTTTTCAGGCCGATGTGGTACAAGCCCTTCTATTTCGACACCACGGGAATCACGTACGAGGGAGTCCAGATTCACGTTGTCGACCGTGACAGGATCAACCTGACAGCCGTTCAACTCAACATCCTTGATGCACTCTATAAACTCTTTCCGGACAGGAGCATCTACGACAGGGCAAAACCGGAGCGGCTTGAGATGTTCGACAAAGTGCTCGGCACGGCGGAGATCCGGAGGGAGTTGCAGAACCATTCAACCGTTGAAGAACTCCTCAGCAAGATCGACCAGCAGCGGGCCCAGTTCATGATCAAGCGGGAAAAATATTTGATCTACGACTAGCCCCCGACCTTTAGTCGGGGGTTCCTCGAGGAGCCCACGCACGCCATTCATCCCATCTTGCTTTTCACCCCACACTTCGCTATTTTGAGCAAACCACCGATGCTCTCACCCTCTGTTATATGGATGCATGGAGCAAGCCGCTGTAGGTCGTTCCGATTCGAACGATAAGCACATTGATATTGACGTTGTAGCTCAGTCAAGAGCATCAAACCCTCCGCAGTACCGTCTCCAAAATTCAGAAAAAGAAGCCGCAAAACAGTACAGCAGAACGAAATTACTCCTCGGAGTTCTCGGAACTGCCTTATTTTTTGTGTTGAGCGGCGTTCTTGTCATCTCCGGCCTGTCGCGGAGCGTTGAACATTTCAGCCGAGCCCTCGTGTCAAACGACTATCTCGCCCTTCTTTTGTTCGCACTGAGTCTCGGTACAATTGAAATGATTCTGACCTCCCCACTCAGTTTCTATTCCGGCTACTATCTCGAGCATAAGTATCGTCTTTCGAACCAAACTATAGGGGCATGGATGTGGGAAGGAATGAAGGGATTGCTCGTGGGCATTCCCATTACGACACCGATCCTCATCGCCTTCTACTATTGTTTGAAGAACTTCGGAACAATGTGGTGGCTGCCGGTGGCATCACTTCTGTTTTTCGTATCCGTTATCCTCGCAAGACTGGCGCCAATCCTCATTTTTCCCCTCTTCTACAAGTTCAGGCCTCTCGAGGAGAACGCCCTCAGGAAGAGAATTCTCTCCCTCTGCGAGAAGGTTGGATTTCGCGTCGAGGGAATTTACTCATTCGACATGAGCAAGAACACAAAAAAGGCGAACGCAGCGTTTACCGGCATCGGCAAATCGAGACGTATAATTCTCGGCGATACGCTGGTGGCGAACTTCACCGACGAAGAAATCGAGGTCGTCTTCGCTCACGAGCTTGGACACTACAAGTTGCGCCACATCTGGACGATGATGGCCGTCGGTACGGCGAGTTCATTTTTAGGACTCTTCTGCACCGCGCTTCTGTACCAGACGAGCCTCCGCTGGTTCGGCTTTTCGCGAGTCGACGAACTCGCCGCCCTTCCGTTGCTGACACTTTGGCTCGGCGCGTATTCGCTTATCACATCGCCCCTGGGCAACATGGTCTCGCGAGCTCACGAACGGGCTGCAGACAAGTACGCCATCGGGTTGACACACGACAAAGAGTCGTTCGCGAATGCGATGCGAAAGCTGGCATCGATCAACCTGGCCGATACCGCGCCGCCTCCGCTTGTAGAGTTTTTCTTTTATAGTCATCCGTCAATCGAAAAGCGCATTCAAGCAGTCGAGCGGTTGTAGGAGGGAGAGATGTTCTTTACAATTGTCAGGCTCCTGATCCTTACACCCATAACCGTGGCAATGTCGACGGCCGCGCTTGTCATGCTGCCGATCCAACGCAACAATGCGTATTTTTACTGGACGGCCCGGACTTGGTCGGGCCTCGTTCTTCGTCTCTTCGGCATTCGGGTTTCCATACGGGGGATAGAGCATTTGGAACGGTCAAAACATTATGTCTACGTATCGAACCACGCGAGCATGTTTGACATACCAGCTATACTGACCACGATACCCGACATGGTCAATATCGTCATGAAAGAGGAGTTAACGATTATCCCGTTCTGGGGCTGGCTTTTGAAGTTTGGACCATACATTACCATCAACCGGTCAAACCCTAGAGATGCAGCGAAGAGTCTCGATGCGGCAGCCGAGCGAATTAACCAAGGCAAGTCAGTTCTTCTCTTTGCAGAAGGGACGCGGACGAAAGACGGGAAGCTGCAGCTGTTCAAGCGCGGGGCGTTTTCCCTCGCGGCAAAAGCAGGCATCCCCATTATTCCTGTTGCCGTGAACAATACATTCGGAATACTACCAAAGGGTTCCTGGAAGGTCACGCCGGCGAACATCATGTTGGTCCTCGACAAACCGATTCCGACCCGAGGCGTAAACGGGAAGGTTGCAGAACAAAAATTGATGGAACGAGTCCGCAAAACC
>JBGOVN010000221.1:0-3593 GCA_041478155.1 Bacteroidota bacterium
AGTTGGTTTTTTCTCGCTTTTTCTTTTCCACTCCTTCTCATGTCAGGTATCTTCCTTCCATTCTTCTATTACTGGCGGAAAAAATATCTCAAAGGCGTCCAGGAGTTGCTGGAGGGGAATCATTGGGCGCATTGGCAATACGAGATTGATGAGTGGCGACGTTACGCAGAACTGGAATGGAAGCGCACAAGGAAGAAGTCAATAACGTTACCCATAGGAATATTCTTTGGAGGAATCGTTATCGCATACCTCTACGGGTGGGAGTCCGAGAAAATGAAGATTGCAATTCCGATTCTTGGTGGCCTGGCTGTCGTTGGCGGAAGCTTGACGTACGCCTTCGGCCGGTCGACCTACGTTAAAAGCCTTAAACAGCCGGGGGAAGTCTTCATCGGCGGCCGCGGCATTTACTTCAACGGAACGTACACGACGTGGGATATGGTCGGTGCAAGACTGGGCGCAGTGAAAATTAAAGAGGGAGAGCCCTCTATATTAGAAGTCGATGTCGTATACTCGGGCAGAGGGTCGAGGACACAAGAGGTTCGTATCCCGATTCCTAAAGGGCGCGAACCGGAAGCACAGGAAATCGTCGGAAAGCTCACCGCAGCACGTTAATGTCGTACACACGCGGGACTCGTCATCACATCTGAAGGACCAATCATGGAGAAAAATCCTTCCCGGCTCATCGAGGGAACATGGTTCGTAATCGGCATCACCTTATTTTATCTTGTTATGGTGCTCGATCTCTCGACCCTTCATGTCGGTGTACCGCAAAGCCGACCCCTCATTGCAGTTTCTGTTACCGTCTTCGTGGCCTCGATCCTTCTCCTTCCATTCTTCTATAAGCGTCGCAAAAGGTACCTCGACGGAGTTCGCCAGCACATGGAAGGAAATCACTGGGTTCACTGGCAATACGCCATTTCGGAGTGGCGAAAGTACGAGGAAGTCGAATGGAAGCGTTCGAGAACCGCTGCCTTCATGCTCCCCTTCGGTGTTGTAGCGGTTGCCCTCCTTCTGGCCTCTCTCAGCGGCTGGAGTTGGAACAGAATTCAGCTTTTCATCCCGATGTTCGTTGCGTTCGCTTTGTTTGTGGGCGTCTTAATGTACGCGTTCGGCCGGCTTGCCCTGTTCAGGAACAGTCAGACGCCGGGAGAAGTCTACATCGGCAAGGACGGAATCTATTTCAACAGCAAAGACACGGTCTGGAACATCACTCGTGCGAACGTCGGTGAGGTGAAGATCCCGAAAGAAATTCCTATAACCCTTCAAGTAAGAGTAATCTCCGGAGCGATTGGTTTCGGAACTTCCGAAGTGCGAATTCCGATTCCCGTAGGCAGGGAACAGGAAGCAAGGGAAATTGTCGGCAAGTTTTCTGCGAAGAATTGAAGCGAAAGATCGACTCGGTCTTGCCACCGAATTTCGATTCAGAAGTCAAAACCGCTCAAGGGCTTTTTTGAGAGGCCGGGCTTATCCCGAGGCAAATTTCGCTATATTTATGACTACCAAATGCCTGAGAACGAAGTAAGAAAGGAACGAGTGAATGGCGATATCGAAATTTAAACCAAAATTTAAAAATGAACCGTTGACCGATTTCTCGAAACCGGCGAACCGCACAGCGATGGAAAACGCTTTGCGTAAAGTGAAAGCGGAGATGTACGGTAGAGAATATCCGATTGTCGTTGGGGGAGAAGAGATCAGGACCCCCGAAAAATTAAATTCGTATAATCCATCGAAGGTGGGTGACGTCGTCGGCGTGTTCCAGAAGGCGGACGTCTTGATTGCGACGAAGGCAGTCGAAGCGGCAGCGGCCAAGTTTGAGGAGTGGAGGTGGGTTGAACCGAAGAAACGGGCTGCGTATCTGTTCAAGGCCTCGAACATCATGCGTAAACGGAAGCTCGAGTTCAGCGCGGTGATGGTCTACGAAGTCGGCAAGACCTGGCCCGAGGCCGACGCCGACACTGCCGAGGCGATCGATTTCCTTGAGTTTTATGCGCGCGAGATGCTGCGCCTTGCCGGTCCTCAGCCGGTTGTGAAAATACCTACAGAAAAGAATGAGTTGCGCTACATACCGCTCGGCGTTGGGGTCGTCGTCCCTCCGTGGAACTTCGCGCTCGCAATCTTGGCCGGAATGAGCTCTGCGGCAATCGTCGCAGGGAATACAGTTGTCCTCAAGCCTTCCAGTGATTCGCCCTTGACTGGCTGGATGTACTTTAACCTGATGCGCGAAGTCGGGCTCCCGGCAGGAGTGATCAACTTTATTACCGGCCCGGGCGGCTCAGTCGGCGATACGCTGGTCGCCCACCCGAAAACACGTTTCGTCTCATTTACGGGCTCGAAGGAAGTCGGCATCCACATCAACGAACTCGCTGCGAAAGTCGTACCGGGCCAAAAATGGCTGAAGCGCGTCATTGCAGAAATGGGAGGAAAAGATTCCATCGTCATTGACGACCCGACGGATCTTGAAGCGGCTGCGCAAGCGACGGTTGTCTCAGCGTTCGGGTATCAGGGCCAAAAGTGTTCCGCGGCATCGCGCGCAATCGTCGTCGAAAACGTGTATGACAGGTTCGTGAGTCTGGTGAAGGAAAAGACCGAAAAACTTGTAGTGGGGGAAGCGGACAAGCCGTCGAACTTCATGGGTCCGGTGATTAATAGAAGCGCGCAGGAGAAAATCCTGAATTATATCGAGAAGGGACTGAAGGAGGGGGGACGCCTCGTTACAGGGGGGGAGAAGGACCATAAGGGAGATGGATACTTCGTCCGACCGACCGTCATCGCCGACGTCGACCCGAAATCCACGATCGCACAGGAAGAGATTTTTGGACCGGTGCTGGCGATCATCAAGGCGAAAAATTTCGACCACGCGCTTGAGATCGCGAACAATACGGAATTCGGACTCACAGGGGGTGTGTGGACGAAGAGCAAAAAGAAAATCGACAAAGCAAAGAACGTGTTCCACGTTGGCAATTTTTACGTGAACCGCAAGATAACCGGAGCGCTTGTCGGCGTTCACCCATTCGGAGGCTTCAACATGTCGGGGACAGATTCGAAAGCCGGCGGACATGATTATCTCCTATTGTTCCTCCAGGCAAAGTCGATTGCGGAAAAGGTGAGGTGAGATGAATTTGAAATTGCCGATTGCCGAATTCCGATTGCCAATTGAAAATCGAAAATGAATAGTCTTACCTCCTGCCCTCATTGCGGCAACGAAATTACAGCTGACAGCGACTTCTGCCCTCATTGCGGCATCCTGTTTGATTCCTCCGGTGATGTGTACTGCGAGACACATCCACACAGACTCTCCATCGGCGTTTGCATCATCTGCCGCACCTTAGTCTGCAAGGATTGCAGTAAATCGATTCACAATCGTCTCTTCTGTCTCGACCATCGGACAATTGAAGTCCAACAGGATTGGGCCCAGGTTTACCAATCCACCGAGATCAACGAGGCAGAGTTGGTGAAATCAGTCCTTGAGTCGTCTGATTTCCACGTGCTCGTTCAGAATTTCAACTCGATGGGATTTGTCTGGGATGGAGGGGGCGATTCACCGGTTTCACGAAGCAACCTCAGCAAAGCAGCGAAGGTCTTCGTTCCAATTC